>JAHQWW010000074.1 GCA_029856365.1 Candidatus Hodarchaeota archaeon | reverse complement strand
CGTCAACACCACGCTGATAAAAACAAAGCTGGGCAAGACAATCATCTGTAAGCACGACACGAACCTGCCGCGGCCTTACAGCCGGGCCTTCCTCGTGCAGGGATCGAAAGGTCTTGTCCGCAAGTATCCAACGGAGAAGATTCATATCGAGGGGCTCAGCAAAGGCCACGGCTGGGAAGATATGAAGTCCTACAGCGAAAAATACGAACATCCGGTCTCTTGATTCTTCTCTAGCAGCCCAAAGTTCTTTATCTGGAATATCATCTACTCGTTCCCAAAAATCTGGATCATCTTGCTTAGTCAACCAACTTTTCCCCAGATACTTTTTATATAATGTTTGAAATGGAATACCAATCCATGTGGGAATATGGACGCCATTGGTAACATTTTGGATCGGATCGCGATCCTTAAACTCTGTTGTGGAGAAAAGATCCGACCACATGTTACGGCTCACCTCGCAATTGAGTTTTGACACGGCATTTTGATATCGACTCAACCTAATACCGAGTGCAGTCATGTTAAATTTGGGGCCTTGTCCATAACCCCAGTCAAATGCACCTAAGGCCAAAAATTCATCTCGACTGATATCTAAACTTTCCCAAAGATTTTGAAAGTATTTTGAAACTAATTCAAAGGAAAATTGATCGTGTCCTGCAGGGACAGGTGTGTGGGTAGTGAAAATTATCTTATTACGGACAATTTGCTTCGCTTCTTCAAAATTTTTCCCATTTTCAGTCATTTCTCTTCTAAGTAGTTCGAAAGCCACAAAAGAAGTGTGCCCTTCATTGCAATGATAAATCTTGGGATCATGACCTAGATGAGAAAGAATTCTTACAGCTCCGAAACCAAGAACAATTTCTTGGCGTATTCGCATTTCTTGATCCCCTCCATAAAGTCGGGCTGAAAGACCTCGATCCCAGGGTTTATTTTTTTCTATATCTGTGTCCATTAAATATAATTGCGTGCTTCCTACCTTAAGGGTCCAAACTCGCAAAAAAAGGGATTTTGGGAATTTTAGTTCAATATGCAATTGTTCGTGTTCATTCTCAAAAATAGGGTTAATAGGTGTTTGTTCAAATTTAATATACTCATAATGTGCCTCTTGCCAACCATTTCTTGGCATGAGCTGCTTGAAATAGCCTTGTGGATATACAAAGCCTACTCCTATAAGAGGTAATCCCAGATCACTGCTTTCTTTTATGTGATCTCCGCTTAAAATTCCTAATCCACCAGAGTATATTGGCAATGATTGATGTAATCCATATTCAGTGCTTATATACGCCATCTCTCCTTTGAAATCTGGATAGTTTTCTGAGAACCATGTTTCCTTAAAATCCATGTCTCGGTCGAAGTCAAACATTACTCCGTCATAATGTTTAAGAAAAGCTGGATTTTGGGCAGCTGACTCTAATCGTTTACGCGGCATTATTTGAATCATACGAACAGGATTATGATCGGTGTAAACCCATAATGGGTGATCCAGACGCTTGAAAAGCTCACGAGCTTTAGGATTCCAAACCCAGGTAAGATTTTCTGCAAGTTCACTTAGCCTTTCGATCCGTTTCGGTATTTCAACCATTTTTCTCACTATTAACAGGATTCTGTCAGAATAATCAACTCTGCAGCGTTAATATTGTCAAGAATACCATGATATAAGTAGAAATCTATAAGCCTTTCTTTTTATATAATACTCATAGAACAATTTATCTTACTTATGTCTTAATTGAGATGATAAGATGGTTAATTTAAGTTATTCCGAGATAAAAATTGGCCAAAAAGCTGAACTGGTAAGAACTGTAACCGAGGACGATATAAAAAAATTTGCTGAAGTTAGTGGAGACAGAAATCCAATTCATTTAGACGAAGAATTCGCAAAGAAAACATTCTTTCAAGGGCGGATAGCCCATGGAATGCTTTCTGCTGCCTTTATTTCAACAGTACTAGCAAGTAAACTTCCAGGACCAGGCAGTATATATCTAAAGCAAGAAATAATTTTTAAAAGGCCTATTCGTATAGGAGATGCCATTACTGTAGCAGTGGAAGTGATAGATAAAGATGATGAAAAAGAAAGCGTAATATTGAAGACAACTTGTATAAATCAAGATAATGAACTGGTTGTGGACGGTAAAGCTACAGTTATGCCAATGAAATTGTAAGTTAAGAAAGTAATATTGAAGATTTTTTTCCACGAATAATATAAAATCGTGAATCTTGTAAGATAGTTTCTATTTCCCTAAATCCGATTTTTTCAAGCAAATTAATTGATAATGATTTTGGAACTGGATACGGTACCCAAGGTAGTGGTTTTTCATGGGTATATTCAAAAATAATGATTATGCCATTGGATTTCAGTTGATTGAAAGCGTTTTGTAATGCTTTAGTTGGACTGTGTTCATAATGCAATGAGAATCCGAATAATACCCCATCAACTAAATCATAGAAAAGAGGTTCTTGATTGAAATCTTTTTCCAAAGCTACTATATTGACTGGTGATGAGAGTTTAGCTTTAAGGAAGGAAATATCATATGGATTTTTGTCTATTGCAATGACCTGAGATGCTAACTTCGCTAATGGGAGAGTATAGGTTCCTCTCCCACATCCAGCATCAATCCATACTCCTTTGGAAATACCACACATTTTAAGTTGCTTTAAAATTCTCTGATTCTTCACAATAAAATCACTTGCAATTAACCCTATGTATTTGCTAAATCTAGCAGTTTATTATTAGATCTTTCATACAAAAATACTCAATGATTTGAATTAACCTTCTAATGGGTATTTTCTGAACCACCAACTAGCAAAAACCATGATTGCTGCAGCAACTAACACAACAATTCTTATTCCAAGACTTCCAGTTCCTAAAATTCCTGCATCTTCTACTCCTCCAAAGTCAGAGGTTCCGAATATTGCTAAAATTAAACCCATAATCAATGCTCCAGCACTAGCAGCGCCCCAATCTAATACTCCTTGCACAGCAAAATACATGGATTCTCGTCTTTCTTGATCACCATAATGATCATTATCAATAACATCAGAAAAAACAGAATATAGTAAAACCACAAAGCCACCTACCGGGATTCCAGTTAGTAGGATGCTGATGACAAGATGAAAAAAGATAATTCGATAGTAATCATCTGTACCAGCTGATGGTGTGCCTGGTAGAAAACCCAGAAAGGCTATACTGGAAGCAAATGCTGCAAATAGAATCATGAATAGCTGAAAGCTTTTTTTCTTACCTAATTGTAATTGAATCTTGGTAATAAACGGAATTATTATGATTGCAGTAATAATAAAGATTCCGCCGACTATTGCCATTAAGAAAGAGGGTTTAATACCAATCCACGATATTGTTTCTGTTGAGTCAAGATCTAATCCAAATAATCCTTCAACAACCATTGGAAGTTGTGCTAATAACATCTGAGATGCAGCCGTCCACCCCATAATCGTCACTATGTAAGGCTGGAATGCAGGATTTCTCAGAACCGTGTTAGCCGATTCTCTAAAACCAATAGTTGTGGGTTCAACTTTCTCATCCTCCTTTGAACCTAGAACCATAGTTAGGGCGGTTAAAATCATCAAACAGGTAATTATTGGAGCACCCAGTTCTTCCCCAACTATTGGCCAAACAATTGTGGCAAGAACCATTCCTAGAAACGCGAAAAGCGTACGGAATTGTTGATACCGTGTTCTTTCCAAAGATCCTTTAGCTATTTCTGGTAACATAGCTAAATAAGGATTAATAACCGCTGCATTCATAATATTGTAGAATGTATACCAAATTGCAAGCCAAGCAAGCGAAAAAATTAAGGAATCTCCAAATAGCTGTGGAAACAGAGAAGGAATACCAAATAACATAAAAACACTTAATCCCCATGGAACGGATCCAAATAATACAAAGACTCTTCTTCTTCCCCATCTTGTCCGAATTCTATCAGAGATTTGAGCCACTGGAAGATTGGCAAGACCCTGGATTATTCTTCCAAAAAAAATTACGGTTCCAATAAAGAACATTCTCTCAACCACCCCTGGCCCAGTGTACTCGCCAAGAACATCAAAGAAATAAAAAGCTACAAGGAAAGTATCTAAAATCCCAGATGAAATCGTACTCCCAAATTCAATTGAGCTCCACCACACTTTTTGCCACTTAACTGGTTGATAATCAGTTTTAATTTCTTCAATTGTCATAAAAATGTCCTTTGTTTTATTTATTTTAAGTTGAATTGATATTTTATGCTTAATTATAAAAATATTGCTCGAAATGTAAGGATTCTAAGCTATCAATTTATCAACAGAATGTTTTGAAAAAAAGGAATGGTAAGATAGCGTTTTCTAAAAGGAGTGTAAAAAAATGATTTTATCTTCTCTTTTTCTTCTCTTTTTTTCTTCTTTCTCGTTCTTTAGGATCCATTAGACTTGTCATATCATCCAATAAACCATCAAAAAGATCAGTGAACGCTTCTTGTGTCTTCTCCTCAGAAATTTCAACGGTTGCTGTCTCCTGCACACTGGCAGCATGACGAGAAAGGGCGATATATTCATCCGTTCCAACACGGTAGTTAGCAGCCGTTTTTAAACAAGTACTTACTATCTCACTTAGGCCATCTTCGTCTTCCAGTTCTTTTAAGATAGTAGTTGCTTGAGAAATAAGATTTAACCCCTCATTTATTTTGCCAGCTTGAAAACTTAACTTTGCGGTCTTTATGAGAAAACGGCCCTCTTCTTTTTTTCTTCCTGAATCTTTGAAATGTTGTAGAATCTTGTCACGTTCGTTTTGAGCTATTTGTTGTGTTAAGGGAGTATTATACAATTCCTCGTAAATTTCTGCCATTTTTATGCAATAATGATCATATCCTGATGGTCCATAATCTTCTAAATAATCTGAAGCTGTTTTTATCAGTTTAACACCAATCTCAGGATCTTCTGTTAGTAATCCACTACCCACAGCGAAAAACATGTTTGCAAATTCGAACAAAGATTCATCAGCATTGGATTTAATAGCTATTTCGAACCCTTTTTTGCCTAGTTCATGAACAGCATCAAAATCACCCAGAGATAAGTTATATTTAGTTGCATTTAACATTACATCTAACATAGCACCAGTATTTCCTAACGCATGATAAGCGGAGGCTGCTTGGGAATAAAGCTGATTAACCGCCCCAGTAATTCCTCTTTCAACATATATTGGTACAACATCGTCAAGAATGGTTTTTGCCATTGCGGTTATAGCTTCATTATCATTTATTGTCTTAGCTTTACCAATAGCTTGACTCCACATTGTTAAAGCTAGATCTAAACGAGTTGGAGCGAAGAGTTCAGCATTGGCTTGATACAAGCTTATTCCTTCGGAATGCGAGCTCACTTCCTCAAGAATTGAAAATAATCCTTCAATAATAGGCCACGCCTCATCAAATTTTTCATCAGCTATTCTTGGTTTGATACCCCGATCTATACATGTAGCTACTTTCTCTGTGATTTCCTTTTTAACTTCAATAGGTTGCTCTAACCGATCAAGTGTTTGGTAAACCTGTTTGAAATAAGCAATAGCATGAGGGAAATCCTCGTTAGAGACAAATTTATTAAAAAGAGTCCAAAAGAAATTAATGTACTCTTGGATTTGATTTAATTCTTCATGGTACGCTAAATTTTGGATAGCAAGCTCATACATTTGAGCATGTTCACTATCTGAATATGCCTCCAAGATATGATTATTTGTCCACGTAATGATTTCTGGAAGTTTTAAATGATTAGGATCTTGAGTATGGAAACCATAAAAAGTTTTAGAAAGAAGATTTTTCATTTCAGCAAAATAATCTGGTTGCTTAGCATTTTCTGCAAGATTTTGTGTTAAAGTAAAAAGGAATTCATTGAAAACATCACCTTTCTCAACTATATCGTATAAGAGTTCCAGTTTCTTTACAAGGAACATTTTAGTGGATAAATCTGTGCTAGCAAGCGCATTTCCTTGGATATAATTAAGATTACGTTCTATCAGCTCCTTCAAAGGTTCGTGTTCTGATGCAAACTTCGTCGACTTCGAAACAAATTCAAGTGCTTTCTCCATATCAGTTTCTAACAAAAGAGATCCTACTTTGAAGTAAAGATCAGCAGCAGCGTGCTGATCATAATTCTTCAAAACTTCAAATGTTTTATCTGCAAAGCTAATTCCTAGATCAATTAACCCAGAATTGAGAGCTTTAAATGTTGTGGCCTGGAAAAATTCCCCTTGAGCCTCTTCTGATATCGCTGCAGCAATTAAACCTCCTAAATGAATGAATTTCTTTCTAGGTTCCTGTGATTTAGAATCTAAATTGAATAATGGATCAATCTGTTGGGTAATATAGTTAAGCATATCTTGTAATTTCAGTGTTGCTTTTACAGCAACAAAGGCATCATAAGCACGTTCCAGAAATTCTAATTCTATTTCTTGCTTTCCTTGTTGACCTGCTGATTGAGCAAATGAAAAAGCAGAAGTACCAGCACTTTCATATTCCTCAATAAATATTTTGATCGAAATTATGGTTCCTAGGTGTCTAGATGCTTTATTAACCTTACCTTCAGTAATTAAAATACCAAATTTGGATTCTAGATAGTCAATGGTTTCCTGTGTCTTACTTGATCCTTTTTGTAAGGTCCACCAATTTTGAGCACAGAACTCAAAATAAGGGAAAGCATGATCTGTTAACTTCTTGTCATACATGGTTTGAGCATATTGGAAGAGAAATCCGCAAGTTTTGTCAGGAATCTCAATATTATTGGTTTTCTTAGCTAAATCCATACTTTTTAATAGATACTGTACCCCTTCATTGTTTTGGAATTCGATTGGGCCTTTTTTGACCATAAGAAGGCGAGAATTGATAATTTTTGAACAGATATCTTTTGCTTGACCGTCTAGATAATTTAGAATCGTTTGTTGAATTGTTTCATCCTGATACTTCATAGCTGTGTCATATGTTGCATCTACAAGAGAAAAAAAGAGTTTATTTTGATTAAATTCATCATAAATCAATGCTAATTGCCATAAATAAGGAGCAACTTTAGTAAATTCCCCCGCATTTTCATAACCTGCTTTTGTTGTCTTCATTAGCACCTCGGAAACGGTGAAATTCTTATCTTGAGCAGCAGCAATACTTTTTTGTGCTAAGATTTTAGCAATTTTTAGAGAAAGAGCTTCATGAGAATATGGAACAATTTCTGCCACTTGAGATCTATAATAGTCCATTAAATTTGTGGTCTCCTCAACACCTTCCACATGACGACCAATGTCGATTAATTTGCTTATTTTATCAAGTTTAACTTCAAGAATTTTCTCAAGCGATTGGGTATCTAACCTAATCTGTTGAAAAGCTTCGATAGCACTATCAAACAGCTCTAATCCTCTTTGCCATTTCTCTTCCTTGCCTAGTCTTACCTTTGTGGTTAAAAGTTGTTGTCCGTAAGAAAAATAAGTTTCTCCAGCTTGTAAGGAGATATCATATGCAGCATCAGTCTTCCCCACTAATTGATATAACTTAGTAGTCCAATCTAGAACCCCAATCATTTCATTTGGGGAATCAGCCAAACGATCTTGTTCACGACCCGAAATTTCCAAGAACGTTGGAATCAATTCTTTAATCTTTTCTTCTTGATTTTCTTGCTCCAACATGTGATAGTAGCTTTTTCCTGTTTGGAACATTAAATTAGAACTACCGGATTTCCTTGCTGTAAAAAAGGCTTTGTTGTAAAGTTTGAGATCATTTGATAACTTAGCTGCTTTGAAGTAGTTTTGAGCAGCTTTCTCAAAATTCCCGGTATCCTCATTTGTTTTAGCTTTTGATAACTCTTTTTGAATTTCTGACATTCGTCATGCCACCCTCTAAACACAATTTATTATTGAAGGAGCCAGTACTTATTACTTTTTTTCTTTGCAATAATAGCTAAATGGTTATTTTTTATTGTTATCGAACATGAAAAAAAATCAAAAATGAAGTTTATTTAGTTAAAGCGTGTAAACATGCACAAATATTTTTAGATTAATGGTTCAACTGTGATTCTATGTTAGTTAAAAACGAAAAAACTAGATTTCAGGTTCCTTCTAGTCGAAATCACTATTGTGAAATGCAAAGGACTAAAGAGGGTTATCGCTTAACTTTTTTCAACGTCGGGAAGAAACTGAAAGTTATTGAAATTAATGAATCTCAACTCGATCGTGAATATTTAAGAAAACTTGCTGTGAATGCAGGAATTGAATTCTATGCATTAACTGGCCCTTATGACTGCAGTGATGAAATTCTTCGGCAATGGCATAAACATTTCAAGAAGAAAGGGTTGTTAAGACGACTTTTAGGAAAATAATCTCCGAGAATCATTTGAACGGATCCATAACAACTTTTACAGCTCTCTTTTCATCGATTTCGATCATTCCCTTTTCCCAATCTTTCATATTGACCCGATGTGTTATTAATTTCTTTAGCTGATCCTGAAATTCTTTAGACTTCAAAATTCCTCCCATCACTTGCCATGTTTCAAACATACGCCTACCAGCAATTCCATATATACTAGCACCTTTACTTATCATTAGCGAATTAATATCAAATTCGATTGGGCCAGGGAAGAAGCCTAATAAGGAAACACGCCCACCTAGTGTTAATGCTTCTAAACCCTGGCGTAGAGCGTGAACATTACCAGACATCTCTAGAAGGATATCAACACCATTTCCATCAGTTGTGTCCCTGATGATTTTGGGAATATCTTCTTCTTCACGGGCATTAAGAACCATATCTGCTCCTAATTTTTTAGCCATGTCGAGTCTTAGTAAATTTCTACCTCCGCCACTAGCAAAGACCTGTGCTGCTCCAAATGATTTCACAACTGGAATAGCCATTAATCCTATAGGTCCACACCCAGTTATGAAAACGTTTTTACCAGCAATCCCTTCATCTTCAGTTAAACCCTTGGGAAAAACTGTATGGACTGCATTTCCTAGGGGGTCTTGAAGAGAAGCTAGAGCGGGATCAAGATTAGCATCATTTTTTACCAAATTAAGTTCGGGGACAACAGTAAACTCTGTGAATATACCATCTTTATCAACCCCAAAAATTTTAGTATATCGACAAATGTGCATACGATCACTTCGACATTGATAACAAGTACCACAAGCCTCATGACACTCCAGTGAAACTTTGTTCCCTATCTGAAGGTTTTTGACATCAGGACCAATTTCTATAACCTCTCCTCCCAATTCATGACCAGCGATAAATGGGATAGCTGGAGGTAATCGCTTTTGAGCCCATTGGTCGTACTCCCACATATGATGATCTGTACCACAGATGGAAGCAACATCAACTTTAATTTTAACTTCATTAGCATGAGTTATCTCTGGTTCGGGAACTTCTCGAATTTCAAATCCTTTTTCCTCTTTTGTCTTCATTATAGCCTGCATCATTTACATCTCGTAATTTGAATTCCAAATATAGATCTTTCTGCTGTGTTACTAGGATTATAAACAGAATAAAGCAAAGAACTTGGTAAAAAAAATAAAAATTATTGCATATAAGACTTTTATGTCATTTAAGAAGCTACTTGAAAAACATCCTTCCTAGCTTTTTACTTGAGCATTAGATGCAAAACGATCAAGATCCTCGATTTCAGTGATTCTATAGGCTCTACAAAACTTATAAAGAAGTTGTCTGGCGTAATTATCGATTCTACCATGCCCTTTTCTTTGCTGGATCTCTCTACCAATAATTTTACGCAAGTATTTACCTTTCCGATCGAAGTCTGTCAGAATTACAATTATAGGAGCTTGAAAAACCGTATCAACTAATTTATTAAGAGATTTTTGCCCCTTCTCAATGATTATCCCCGTCAAACCTAATAAGCGTAGAGTGTAGGTATCTTTTTTCCCTTCAACGACAAAGAGAGCGTCATCACTAAGGTCATTGCAGTATTGAATGAATTTTAAAAGAAGTAAATGAAGTTCAGTTAATGACATCTAACCCACATTTTTCCGTTGCGGTTAGAATAACCACTTCTCTCAATAGAGGACATGTTCATTCTAGCTGTTCAGAACTTTAAATCTTTAGAATTGCTTTTTCTTTCGTTTCAATGTAATTATTGAACTAATTAAAACCATAACAAGAATGGTAGTTGTTATTGTCATCCCTGGAGTTATCTTCGGAGGTTCACCTTGATCCTTTGTGGTTTCTTGTGTACTTGTTTCTATATCCTGTTGGGTAGTTGTTGAGGTTTCTCCATCGGTAGTTTCATCAGTAGTAATTTTTTCAGTGGTGTCAACCTCAGTAGTCGTTTCCTCGGTGATGATGGTACCTGAACTCAGTGGATCAATAGTAAAAAAATCTAAAGAAGATCCATTTAGTGTTCTGACATCAACTACAATATTAGTAGAATTAATCATGACATTACAGAAATGATATTCAGTGTATCCAACATCTCCTTCTTGCCACGTACTGCAAGTGGTATCAATGTGCGCAGGGGGAGCACCACCTCCACCAGTTGTCACATAATAGATACTATTACGAAGAGTCCGATAGTAATAATGGTTATGACCATTGAATACAACGTCTACATCATATTGAATGAAGAGGTCATGAAAGGCATCTTGAATAGTAACTGCTTCAGCTTCACGATAAGGACTTCCTAGGGTGACTGAATAACATGGCCGATGAAACATCACAACAATGATATCTTCTGTTTGGGTAGTGCTTAAATCAAAAAGAAGCCAATCCATCTGATCGGTAGAGCAGATAAATTCTCCACTGGCAAAATATTCTTCAGTATTAAGACTGATGAAGTGAACACCTTCATAATCAAGCGAATACCATCTTTCATTTTCTCCTGGTGTATCAATTACAGCCGAGTAATCGAAGAAACGCGTATAATTTTCAAAAACTCCTTTATCAAGGTATTTTTCGTGGTTACCAATAGCACCATAGAAGGGGATTCCAGCATCCCAAACAGGGGCTATTGATTGATTAAACGGTTCCCACTCTTCATATCTCCCACCTTGACAAACCATGTCGCCAGTGTGGAGTACTAATTCAGGAGTGCAAAGCATGTATCTATTGACAATGTCTTGATGCAATTCCCCAGCATCCCCAAAACCATAGTCCTCACCTCGGGTATCGCCATAAGCGATGAAATTAAAAATTTCAATTGGAATTTCTCCTTTAATAACAGCTCCAGGGCCAGGAGGTGGTGGTTCTAGCCAATGGAGGGTATTTTTAACAATAATGTAGTTGTCAACATGAATTCCATTGTTTTCAAGGTAATCTGGAGGTGGAGCAAACATTATTTTATAATCACTCCAAATAACTTCACCTGAAACGATAATTGTCCCTGTACCTGCAATTCCTGCATTTGTTTCAATAGCCATCATAACGTATGAAGCGTTGGCACCCAATTGATGAACTTCATACCCTAATCTTTCAGACCACCTACGATACCAAGAAGCATTATTAGTTCCGTTGCATTGTACGATGATTTGAACATTGTCAGGAATGTTCTCTTCTTCTTCAAGTGCAACATAGTCAGTTCCATTAAACCCTATTACTGGACAAGGGCCATGAAAGAGAACTCCATCTATCTCACCTACATGTTCTACTCCTTGACAGATAGGATGACTAGTATTAAAATCAGGGGCTAATACACGATAAACTGCCCCAGTATTTGTCTTTGACTCAATTGCCCCTGATTCACAGTAGATAGTTGAATCAATGGCTTCGAGAATTGCATTTGCGTGCTTAATTGGAGCAGAAGTAAAGTAATCAGAGTCTCCCGCAACCCAAATACTTTTATCACCTGAATCAAACCAAGCTCGAATAGCTGCAAGCTCAGTAGTAGTAAAATTGTTATTCTCACTAGCAGGAGCGGCTATCATCATAATATCAACATCACTAAGAACCTCTTCAGAGAAAACTTCGATTCCTCTAATTACATCATACCCCCAAGCGGTTAAATTAGTTATGATTCCATTCATTTCGTTATAATAAGTATTTCCATGTCCAAAGTCGACAAACACGACTGGTCTAGTTATGCTATCCACTCGAAATTTTGTTGAGACATTTGATGATGAGAGAAAGCTTAATCTAAATGTAATTAGAGATAATCCAAGAAATAATATGATAAAAATTAGTAAGCTGCCCTTTCGTGTCATCATGGCTATCACTCTTCTTGTTTCTTCATTTTTACTACCATCTGGAAATTCTGGGCCAATGAATCATAGAAATCGATGAGTGTTTCAAGATCATCCGCCATCAATGATCCACCCCTACCAATTTCCCCTACCCGACGAAGCATCAATCTGTCAGCTTCTCCAAGTCCTATTGCATAAAGAACGACTTCAGGAGTTGCTTCTACATGATTTCTAACAACTGGTATTGGATTGACTCCTAATCCATCACCTTTATTGGGATTGCCATCGGTTAAAACCACGATCATTGTTGGATTTCGTTTGTTTATCGTTGGATTTACTTCAAAGTTTTCAATACTTTTATACGCATCATTAAGAGCTCCACTGAGGAAAGTAAGACCAGAGCTTTCTGCAGTTTTTTGAACAACATGACCAATGATGCTTTCAATTCCAGCTTTCTTGGTTTCACCAACGCAAGAAATGACTTGAGAATCACCTAAAGCAAACTTTTCTACATCACCAGAGAAAGTAATAAGCTGCACCTGCTCTCCCCATCCTTTAGCTATTTTAAGAGACATGAAGAGCATTATTGCCATCGCAGCAGCGTCTACACGGGATACTTTCTTGCCTTCCTCAAACTTCTCAATAAAGGCATTTAACTCACCAGTTTCCTCTAAACCCTTTTTAAGCCCTTCTAACGCGCCACTAATATTTTTAACCTTCATATCTTTCTTCTGCATACTCCCAGAAACATCTAAAACAAGTACCGCATTGAAGCTCATTTCAGTGAACGGAATGATGTTGATTTCAACTTCACGACCAGTAGGATCAACAATACCAATCTCACCCTCTTGAATGGCTGGTTCCGAACCCATGAATCGAACTGTTATGCTGCCTATCGGGCAGTCTTCCCAAGCGATCTGTAATCCGTTAAATACTGGCCTATTTCGAAGTACAGTTGATAATTCTTCAAATTCAGTAGCAATCCACAAGATTGCTTCCTCTACCTCTTGGCCAGCTAGTGGTTCAATGCCTAGTTTAATTGATTTAATACCTGCAGCGATTATTGTAGGTTCTACTTCACATGTATCTCCATCAGAAATATTAGCTGAATTTAACACACTATCATCAACAGCAATTGTTCCCTTGGCAACTTCATCAGATGATAGGATTTGAACAGCTCCCCAGTCTTCCCATTCTGTTGAAATTTTGACGAAATCAAATTCTTCAACACCAATGTTACTAATGTCAGACGGATGTAAATATGCACGACCTTCGATTTTCCCAACATTTACAACATTAAGTTTAACCATGATTAAGCCTCTTTAAATTTAATAATTAACTAACATAATTCTACATCAGTATTCTTAATCTTTTTTAAGCTAATTTTATTTCGAAAAAATCTGACTCTTTAATTATAAAGTCAAATCAAGTCTCTCCTCATATGTAGCTGCCTGTTCACCTTTACTTTGAACTCCAATTGGATCAGAAATGAGATCTAATGGAATTAATCCCATTTCGTTTCGTATTTCAACATCAAAATAGAGATAGCCACAATCCTTCGGTGTTTTAAACTTAATATTTGGGATGACGAATTCATCCCCAGCATCTATGTCTCTTTTAATCCGAAAATTTGCTAATCGTTTTGTTTGGCCCCCAGGGAGAGTATTCACATGAATTGTTATAGTTGCATACGGCATTGATTTAATAAAATAAAATACAAAGTTCACTTCATACTGCTTTTTTGGTTCTACTCCTTCCCAGAGATTAGTTCTTTTTGTTGGGTCTACTGAGAAATTCCAATCGACACATATTTCTTTCAGTGGTTTTATTGGCCCAATTGTTTTAAATGACCTATTCTTCTTAAATCGTCCGATTGTGATTTGAGATACAATGTAAAAAGGAGTATGTTGATAATTAATTAATAAGTCGATACTCCGAGCTAGTTCTAGATTTTCTTTTGGTTTTAAGTTAAATTTTGTGTAATATATTGAGACTGGATCTGTTAAAGCCTGAGTCACGAGGAATACTTCGAGTTCTCCTTTTTCTGAATCCTTTGATTCATTAACTGCTTGAAAAATACACTCTACAAGACCATAATTCCCTGTAACATAGAATTCCTTTGGATTAATTGCTAATTCATCTTTTCGAGTTAAAACAAATGAAAATTTTTTTGGTAATAGACTTTCATTTGTTGCAGTAACAGCCTCCACATTCACAGTTATTTCCCCATACAATTCACCAAGGTTTATTGAACATGGAATTCTAGTCATTCCTCTTTCTTCAAGACTTGATATGTCTATTGAGGTGTTTATCTTAGACTCTACTGGTTTTCCTTTTTCTTTGGCATTAAATATTAAGGATATAGGATTATTTCGAAATTTATACATTGCTCGTTTAACATCACGAAAACTGAGCTCAATATATCCGAATACTTCAGATCCAGAAACTAAAGATGGGAAGATTGCAGAAACCTTCTTTGGAGAGGGCTTAAATACCACACGTTCTTTCTTGAGATGTTCAATGAAAAACTCTCGCCTTTTTACTTCAATTTCTTTACGTCGAGTTCTCATGACATTTGCAATCTTTGATTCAATTTTCTGGTATTTAGCTTCAACCTCTATGGTTGGTGAGAATACTTCAAGATCCTCGCTATTTTCAAAAGCAGAGATTTTAATTTCTTCTTCTGCTGTTTCAATTGGTTCTTCAACAGGAGTTGGGATTGGTTTAGAAACGGATGTTCTAGCCTTTAATTCTGTTTTAGCTAAAGTTGGTGGTTTCTCAACCTTAATTGAGGGTGTTACAATAGGTTTCTCAACTTTCTTTCTCTTTGGTTTTTTCCGAGGGACTTTTTTTTCAGGTAGTTTCTTGGGGGGCTTCTTCTTTGGTTTTACTGGTTCTTTAGTTACTTTTGGTACTGAAATTTTCCGTTTGGCTAGATCTTTACGTAATGATTGATGGAGGGACGATTCTGTGTCTTTTACTTCAAAAACATCCTTTATTCCAACTTGTTGAAGAGAAGAATAATCACCATCAACAACTAATGGGTAACTATTTTCTTGGTTGTAATACAAATTTGGTAGGAATGAAATACTTTCACCAGATGCTTTGTATAAAGAAAGCAGATATTCTGTTACAGTAAGAGGTGGATTATAATCATTAGAACCAAGGATAGGAATTAGTAAGTAATTTTCCAACTCCGATCCAAGTCCCTTAAGCTCATGCTGAACATAGACTAACAAAGATTTTATGGAATGCATTAGCTTTGAAGCTTTTTTACCTGTTGTAATATCATAATTATAGAATTTGGAGAAGTCATCGTCCAAACAATTATCAGTGGTAAATTGAGCGAGTAAACCAAACTGTACAGATTTCCTTCGGTTTTCGTAAAGGCATTCTGATGCAACTTTTGGGACTTTTTCATTATTTTCAATTAAATTCTTAGTTTTTTGTGCAAGAGCTTGAATCAAAAGTACAATGGCCAAGCGGATCTCAGGCCAAGGTTGAGCGTCAAAGAAACGGATCTCTATTGTAGAGTAATCAGTAAAAGGATATAAGTCAACCATTCGGTCATCTGGAGGAGTTTTTCTAACTGATTTGGCGAAATCCATTCTAGTAGACTTGTTATCCAATACTGGTAAATATGAAGGTATATTTGGCCCCATTTGACCACTATTTTTCAGTAACCGGTACGAATGGACACATCTCCCAATAATTTGTTCTTTCCCATTGCTTTTTCGAATTAGAACCTTACTACTTGGTTTTTTATCTAAAAATGGTGATGTTGTACTAAGAGCGATTAAATGGGGAACAAAATTTCTCAACATATTATAGATTGGAATACGTATTTGCTTACTCATCCCAATATGATGATGTTCTCCACATGTCAATCCACTTCTTACTCTTTTTTCTGTTGGATTTAATCCAATTGGAAGTAGAGCAACATCAGGGGGTAGTCCTTGAATCCCAGCGGCAAATAATGTATCAATCCACCAATCTAACTCTTCTAAATACTCACAAGGAGGAGTTACCAGCTCGAGTAACCAAGTAATTTGCCCAATATTAGGATCTGGGCCAAACACATTAACTCGAACGATTTTTTTTCCTAGTTTATAGTTCACGAAAATGAATTTGAGTTTTCGTTCCCTCTTAATTTCCTCTTTGACTTCTACTTTTTCAATTCTTTTGGATATTTCCTTTGGGGTTTTCTTATCCTTTTTTAATTTTAATAAATATACTGATGCACCCTCAAACATCTTATTCCAAGCGGATAATAGCATATCTCCCACAATAACTTCGCCAGTCTTTCGGGAAACAAGATGGTTCTCAATTTCAATACCATGAGTGAAATACAATTCTGTTTTAAACGAGTAGTCTTTAGTACTCACGTGATTCACCCCAACAATTCAAGAAATGTCTGTTCTTTTAAACGTGATCTTCTTCTCCGCGATTTAGAGATCAATTCAACAGGACTTAGCGATTTTATGGGTAAATCATTAATTCTATCAAGATTAGATATCGGACTGAGTGTAATTTTTTGATAATTGTCCTTAGTTTCAAGAATATAAGAAAATTTTTGGTCTACATGCCCAATAGTTAAAACTTGAATTGAAAAGTCCTTGTTCCGTGGTTTAGCAAGATCAATTGTTCCAGTGTTATTCCGTTTTGTTAGAATTTTTTTCAAATTTGATTGTAAAATCGGTAAATCGGCTGAATATCCTTTAGATCTTGAACGATGTCTATTTGGGGTAATTAGTTTATTATCAAACCAAGAAGGGGGAATAATTCTAAGAGCATTACCACCGAGTATTCTTCCTGCTGCTGCTAATGGTTCAATATCAGAGCCATTATTTTCAATGAGCTCTTTAAACTTCTTTGATAAAAGAAAAGTAATGAAATCAGCTGCTTGTAAGACACCAAAGTAATTTGAATCTGTCCCAAACAATATTTTCTCCTCCCATCCATCTACCTTTACAAGATTGTTGAAATAAATCTCAACATCTTTTCCTCTCATTCCTGACGTTTCAGCAAACATTCCGTCTTTTGTTAAACATTCAAAGATTTCTTCTGAGTTATAGTCAAAAGCAGAATGACCTAAGACGACATTGATTGGAAAATCAACTTCTTGTCGTGCCTCTTCTGCAATTGTGGTTATGTCAACAGCTACTCCTTTATTAGGAACATCAAAAATGATTGGAATTGAAAGTTCTCCAGCTGTTTGTAAGATATCTTTACAGTTGGTTGACATAATCCTCTCAATCCAACCTTGTGACATGGGATGGAGTTTCAGTCCTCTCATTCCGAAAGCAACAGATTTCCTGACTTCTTCCGCTGCACCTTCATCAGTTGCATCGACGCGGCAAAACGGTATAAAACGAAAAGAAAAATCAAAGGATTGAGTTTGATGACGAACATATTCATTACTTTTCACAAATTTTGGATTGGTTTTTTTATGGAAAATGTCATTAAACGGAAAACAAACGATGTGATCTACAATCCACCCTCTAGGTTTTGAGCTTTTAAAATCCAATAATTTCCTTGTCATCGGATAAAGTGCTCGCGAAAGTTCTCCTACTGGAGGTAATGTTACATAATAATCTGATTGATTTTGTAAAATGCGTTTGTGAATCTCGTACTGCAATTTTTCATAAAGGTTAATAATATCTAGGGGCCTATTAACTCGTTGAGAAGTACCCTTCGTAGTTTCAATTTTTACTCGACCTATGTGGGTATGAGCATCAACTAACGGGAGAAATGATTGTGTTTGATTCTCATTAAAAACAACTATCACGAAATTTCACAGCCTTTGGATACAGAAGTAGATTAGTGAGATTAATATGAATGCTTTTAATTTTACGTTTTTAAAACTAAGGAAAAATAATTTTTAATTTCAATTGTGAGGTAGAATAAGGTTCTTTAAGGCAACCTATATAGATTTCTGAAAAAATGAGGTGTTTGTCGCGTTAGAACAACATACGGATATTGGCCAGTGTTAAATTCTTTTATCATAACTGATTGTAAGAGGATGATTCCAAATAACATCTTTATAGTAGAAAACCATTCATTTAGTTTTTTGTTTTCGTATTGACACGAAGAGCGCACTTAAGATTAGTAACAACATAATGGTTCCAAAGATAATATTTGAACTAAATCTGAATGTGGTACCACGCCTGAGGGGAATAAACAAAGTTTGAGGATGTAAATCACTATTACCTGCTTGCCCATCAATGAAATATGGTTCATCGACAATTCCATTTGAATCTGCATCTGGGTTTGTCCAATCTTCCCAAAAATTATGGGAGAATGTATTATTTTGTCCATTTCCATCATCACATGCTTGAGAACTTCCAAATGGATTGTTTCTAATGAAATCATTCCTAATAATTTTGATATTATTGGTATTAGAGCTAAGGAAAATACCATATCCGTCATTATTGGATATAGTATTAGCTGAAAGGGTATGACCTCTAGAGTTATAAAGGCTAATTCCAATAAATTGATTATTGAAGACAAAATTTTTGGAGATAGTGCAATCTTCACATTCAACAAGAGTTATTCCAACTTCAGAGTTTCCTGAAATCATATTCTCCAATAGTGTGTTCCTTAAAGAATTAGAAAGACTAATTCCGCTTACACCATTCGATACATGATTGTAAGATATAGTGCTATTATCAGAGTTATATAGTGCAATTCCAGTAAGTCGATTATCATT
>JAHQWW010000073.1 GCA_029856365.1 Candidatus Hodarchaeota archaeon | reverse complement strand
CAGGAGATCCTTGTTCACTAGCTCTCCTTCTCTTGCACAAGGAGTTCACTAAAACCGTTAAAGAATCAAAAGCCCCAGCTGCCTTGATTTATCCTAGTCATTTCAGCTTTCGGGAGCAATTCGTTCTTCAATTATTAGGAGTCAAACCTACATTACTTGGAATTGCAGAATTATGTGATGGGATAGTGGATCACCTTGTAGTTGGCCCCGATGAAGCTAGTGAGGTTACATCTCTCCGTTCTAAAGGCTTTAACGTTATTATGGAAGATTTTACTAAAACAAAAGGCAAGAAAGGCTTATCACCAATTCTAAAGAGTATGGGAATATCCATCAAGGATATTTCAGTCGAATCTGAAGAAACTGATGAGAAACGAACACTCGAAGATCTTGTCACCCGGCTTTCCTACAAAGTGGAAGAAATACCTGAAACTGAAGAACCTGATACCATAGAAGCAGATACTAGTAAGGAAGTTGTTACGGAACCTGGAACTGTAATTGAGGCTGGCCGAAGTGAAACTCTTCCCCCACCAGTAAAATTATTAGATACAGAAAGAAAAAATTACGATTTTGATGATTCTTCCTTGACCCTCACACAAGAAATGATTGAAGGACTCATGCAGGAATTAACTGATGAATTTCCACCATCAGAGCAAGAATCTAAAGTTATTATCGATGATGACGTTTTAGACTCTGTTTCAAGGGAAAATGACAGAGCAGAACCTAGTATTCAATATGAAAGTCAAGAATCTTTTACTGAAGCGATTCAAAAGCTCTTAAAGTTAGAAAAGATCGATCTTGAGAGTGAATTAATTCAAGGAATAGGAGATGCTATCTCAAAGAATGCAGATATGGCAATTTATGCTGCAAAAAAGCTCACTAAAGCGTTGGAAACGCAATCAATTCAACTTATCCCAGTCTATCTTGAATTTCTTAAGCCTAGAGCTTTAACATTTATTAAAGAGCTATTAGATTGGTTATTAACAGATCTCGAATCTCCTGATTATGTAGCTTTTGCTCAACGAGTTTCAATTATTATTTCAATGAGTAAACAAGATGTCCAATTCATAGAACAATTGATTGCACAAGTAGTTGATTATCATATTTCAAAATCTCTTTCCTCTACTGAACGAGAACGTGTCCGTACAATAATCGGGATGATTACTGCCCAAAATGTAACATTACAAAGACGAGCCATTAGAACGTACTTAAGTCATTATGAATCACCTGGGGTGAAACTAGATGAACTCTGGCTTGGTCTCATTAAATTTGATGCAACTTTGGTAGCACTGGAAATAATAGAGCACCAGAGTGAACTGGGAATCAAACTTGTACAGGATGCACTAACACGAAATCTAGGTTCATTTGGACATATTGTTTACGATATTTTTCACGCTTACCAAAAGGGAGATATTCAACGAGTATTAACGTTTGCTGGAACACTTTCGGATGGTCTTCTTCGAAAACAAAAACGTATTGAACTTGCAGCGAAAATAACTAAGTTTGGGAGTGTACCAATCGAAACATTAGCACGCAGTGTCGAAATTGATCCCAAAGAGTTAGAAAATCTTGTTTATGAAATGATTAACGAAAATGAGATCAATGCTAAAATCGATGTTGTTGAAGGGCGTCTTTGTATTGTTCAATTAAATGATAAGGAAATAAAAGAAGAGGGTGAGAAGTAGGGTTAATGAAACGAGGAGAACAGCACTCATCCCCCTGCTAAGATGATTATTAACACCAACAGAACTGTAACCACAAATATCCAAATGATATTCATCCGTCTAACTTTTTCTGACTGTCTTTTTGAGAGGCCTCTGCTTTTAACTCCAAATATCCAAAATACTCCAGTACAAGAGAGATTAATAGCTAAAATGTTAAAAAGGAGAAGGCCTATTGCGTTCAAAGCCAATGTAAGTTCTCTTAATGCAACTAAAATCCCAATAGTTGCTGCAGGAGGGCACAATGATGCTGCAATAGCAACCCCAACAATTGACACGTCTAATCCTCGTGCAACTACGATACCCGCAGCAAGTCCTCCTAATAAAGCAAGAGCGATAATCGGAAGGGTTAGTTCTGTCCGATTTCGGACTTCTGTTGTTAATTCAATTGTAAAATCTCCTAATATTCCTAGAGTGATGAGGTATTGAGTGATCACAACCATCAATCCTCCAACAACCACTGTTACCGAAATACCTGTAATTTCGGCAAGTAATCCTCGTTTTATGAAAGAGGTTGTTTCAAGACTTAATAATCCAAGGGAAGTCAATATTATTGGCCCTAGGAGGGGGGCAACGATCATGCTAGCAATAATGACAACTACATCGTTGTTAAGTAGACCAAAAGTAGCTAAAGCAGCTGCAAGACAATTCATTAGAATGTATATACTAGAGAATCCTGAGATTTTACCAAGAGTTGCTAGTATCTCTTCTCTATTCACTCCAGCACTTACGGGTAAAACATCTTCCTTTTCTTTACTAGAAATAAGCAAGGATACTGGACGGATTATAATGTCGCCGTAGCTGACACCAATCCCTCTTGCTTTCAGTTCTTCTAATGTAAAATTCATCTGATAGTCATCAATCCTACACTCAAAACGATAAGATTCACCAAAATCGTAGCTAGTAGCTTGAAGGGAAAATTCCTTAAGAAATTCCTCCATCAAGGTTTTACGATCAGTAGGAAGTGTAACTTGTATTTCTTTCATGAATTTCACCTATATTAAAGCATTTATGAAATATTACAATTTGGAAAAAGGAATTGGTAATATTTAAAAACATAGTAAGCGTGTTTGACTGTATCTAATGCCTTCTTCGAGATAAATGAATGAATGAAGAATCATAAAACATCTATTAAAAAATCAAACCCTGATCAGATTTTAATTATCTTGGCATATTCATTCAATTGTTAATGAACAGATTTAAATGATTATTAAAAAACATGAAATGTTTTTTCTCTAATATCAGTATAAATATAGAATCTTTTAAATGAACAGCGGGCAAACAGATGGCACTGATTCCCAGTTCACATCAACAACAGCTGAAACAGTTTCAAACTAGATTTATTGAATACGTATCAAAACCTAGTGTTTCCTACACGTGGTATTTTTTTATTATTTTGTTTTTTTTTACTCTTGTCTTATTCCCAACGATTTTTGTTTTAATCTATGCGGTCTTGGAATTTGTTATTATCCAATCTGAGGTACTTTCTAATCCAACAATAATGTCTGAGATTTTGGAAGCACTGATGTATTCAATTGCTGTGTCAGTTACGATAACAATAGTAGACCTAATATTTGGTCTTCCTATTGCTTGGATACTAGTGCGAAAAGAATTTCGGTTCAAATCGATCTTAAATAGTATTATTGAACTCCCTTTGGCTGTCCCTACAGCTGGGCTTGGTTTCTCAGTCGCACTTTTTTGGGGAGTGACTCCAAATGTCCCTGTGAAACCATTTTTTGCTTTGAATTTCGTCCGAGACGCTCTACCTATTTTAATTCTCTTCCATTTTACTACAACATTTCCCTATGTCATTCGTTCATTAGCAGCTATATTAGATGAGATTGACATCACACTAGAAATCGCTGCTCGAACATGCGGAGCAAGCAAGTTTACAGCAGCAAGAACTGTTACCCTTCCCTTATTTCGCTCTGGAGTTGCGACAGCAATGGTGTTAAGTCTCGCTAAGAGTTTAAGTGATACTGGTGGAGCGATGACCGTTTTAGCTACAATTGGTAGCCTTAAACAGACGAGTACCGTACTAATTGGAAATTGGAAAGGTGATTACCAACATGCTATTGCCGCAGGGAAGGAACCGCTTGGTTATCTATTACCTGGAATGGCTTTTGCGAGTGTATTAATGATCTGTATCGCATTATGTCTAGTTTTTCTTGCTAAAATTCTAGCAAAACAAGCAAAATTACCATTTCGACGAGTGTTTCCAAGCATTGAATGGAGAATTAGCGAGGGTACGGCACCACAAGCTCGTTCAATTTTATCTTTCGGTTTCTTAGTATTTTTTGTTTTAATTCCCTCATTTTTCCTAGTTCTGTACATTTTTCAAGGAATAAGTATAGAAAAACTTCTCACTGCTGATTGGTTTCTTTTTAGCCAAAGTATTTTATTATCAGTAATAGTAGCTACTGTTGCAACCCTTGTAAATGTCTGTTTAGGAGTTCCAATGGCTATTCTAATTACACGTAAAAACCATCCTTTTTCACGTATTCTTGATGCACTGGTCGATATTCCTTATGTCGTACCAAGTGCAGCATTAGGGTTTAGTGTGGGCTTATTCTGGACTACACAAATCATTTTTCCCCCAAATGAATTATTTTTTGTTATTATGGCTCATATTAGCATGACATTTCCTTTCATCGTTAGAAATACCATTGGAGGATTAGCTGAACTTGATCCTGCATATGAAGATGCTGCACGAAGCTTAGGTGCTCGACCTATTCAAGCGTTTCATCATGTTACTCTTCCAGTAGTAAAATTTTCTATTATTGCTGGAGCAATCATGTCTTTTACCCGTAGTATTGGGGAAACAGGAGCTACTCTAGCGGTGTCTCCTGAATCCATCACTGCTCCAGTTTTCATCGTTGCTCTGATAACGGGCGCAGAACCCGATTATTTTTTCGCGGCTCTCACAACAGTGATCTTAATTTTAATTTCTTCTCTATTGATCTTCGTTCTAAGAGCTAAAGTAACAAAAAAAGGCAAACGTAAAGCATAGGAGAAAATTGTATGGTAAAAGCACATATTGAAATTCAAGACTTGAATAAACGCTTCGGGAAGCTTTATGCCATACAAGATTTTAATTTAGAAGTAGAACGTGGCGAATATGTGGTGATTCTAGGACCAACGGGCGCAGGGAAAACCACATTACTAAAATTGATAGCAGGTTTAGTTAAACCAACTTCAGGGAAAATTTACAAGAATGGTGAGCTATTAAATAATATTCCCCCTGAAAGACGTAATATGGCATATCTACCTCAAACATCAGATTATTCTCTTTTTCCATATATGGACGTGTGGGAGAACACGGTCTTTTCTCCGAAGATGAAAGGAGATAAACCATGGGAAGAAATAATAGCCTTGGGAGACGAGATACTCGATTTAGTTAATCTAAGGACTCGCTACAATGCATATCCTCATGAACTAAGTGGGGGGATGATGCAACGGGTTGCTTTAGCTCGAGCGATGGCAGCGGATGCAGACATTTTCCTGCTAGATGAGCCATTACGTGCCTTAGATGCCAGGTTACGTATTCGATTGCGAACTGAGATACGAAAATTAGTAAGTGATCTTGAAAAAACGACATTTCATGTTACTCACGATCAAGAGGAAGCAATTGCAGTCGCTGATAGGGTGCTTGTTATAAATGAGGGAAAAATAGTCCAATTTGATATCCCTGAAGAAATCTATGATTATCCTTCCACATTATTCGCAGCGTACTTTTTTGGTACAACAAATTTAGTACTAGCCACAAGAGCAAGAAATGAAAATAACGGGGAAGTGGTTCAAGCGGGGGAACATGAAATAACCATTAAACCAAAAGA
The DNA here is from genome assembly GCA_029856365.1 of Candidatus Hodarchaeota archaeon. Taxonomy (GTDB): domain Archaea; phylum Asgardarchaeota; class Heimdallarchaeia; order Hodarchaeales; family Hodarchaeaceae; genus Hodarchaeum. Next base: position 13,550 of record JAHQWW010000073.1, on the reverse strand, counting down.
TATTATCCGTAGCTTTGATAAACAAGAGAGCCATTCAGATGAAGAAATTGTGCTTGCAGTTAAAGCAGAAAAAATCCTTGTGACGCCTTTAATAAGGACTAAGCCTGAGTCACAATTTAAGGTTAATATCTTTGAGGGAACTGTTGAACAAGCTTTCTTCTTGGGAAAGTGGGCAAATCTCGCTGTTCAGGTTGAAGGTCTTTCAAAGAAAGAGCTTCATGTAAGTATTCCTTCATCAGATCTTCATCAGTACAACGTTGGAACTAAGGTTAGATTAGAAATCCCTTCTGAGAATATAAATTATTTCTTTGAACCTTGGGAAGTAGCTAAAAGACTGGAGATGACTTGAATGCCAAATGTGCAGTTAAAAGGGGTTTCTAAGTATTTTGGACGTATTAAAGCTCTTGAAGAAATAGATTTAGAAATCAAAGAAGGGGAATATGTTGGTATCTTAGGTCCATCAGGATGTGGAAAGACCACATTAATAAATTGCATCACTGGAATCGTCGAACCAACACACGGAACGATCTTGATTGATGGAAAAAATGTGGCAAATATTCCTATTGAACGAAGAGACTTTGCAATGGTTTTCCAAAGTATCGCAATATTTCCTCATATGACAGTTGAACAAAATGCTGCTTACGGACCTTTTGTAAGGAATGTACCTAAACAAACTCGAGGGGAAATAAGTGAAGAAATGCTCAGATTGGTAGATCTACTTGAACAGAAGCAATTACGTCCCCGTTCATTAAGTGGAGGAGCCAAACAGAAAACAGCGGTTGCACGAGCTCTCGCTAATCAAGAAAAGCTATTAATATTAGACGAACCAATCTCAGCATTAGATTATAAAGTCAGGGTGTCTCTTCGGTATGAACTCCGACGGTTGGTAAAAAAATTAGGATTAACTGCCGTGCACATCACACATGACCAAGAAGAAGCAATGTCAATATCTGATCGATTAGTTATTCTTCGAGCTGGACGGATTGTCGAGGTTGGAACTCCCCAGCAGCTATACGAACATCCACATACTTTATTCTCAATGAATTTTGTGGGAGAAAGTAATTTCTTAGAGGGAATGATCAAGCAGAAACGAGCTCAAGATTCTTATAGAATTGAGTTTAGAAATAATCAATACATTGATCTTCAGGGCTTAAAAGGAGATTTTGATCAGGGTGAGAGTATTATCTTGGCTTTCCGTCCTGAAACCATGAACTATTGCTCTCAGGAAGAAGATAATGCTCTGAGCGGAACTATTTTACGAAAAAGATTTAGGGGGGGATACATTCGATATGAAGTAAAACTATTAACTGATGATTTAATAATTATCGATTCCCAGACTCTATTGGAAGAAAAAGAAAAGATATTCATCCAAATAGATCCCTACGAAGCACGTTTATTCGCTTCTCCAGAATTTGGTTTAAAGAAGGTATTAGCACTTGAGTAAATATGAAGAAAGTAGTTTATTGCATTGGTTCCGTCAACGGCGAAATCAAGTAATTTTAACGGGTTTAGATGAACATAATGAGAAAATCTTAGATACACTCACCTCTTGCGAAGAATTAGTCAAACACATGGCCTCACCAGAGTTGGCTCGTGTAGAAAAACTATATAATCGAGTGAGTATGCTCGAACGATCTGCGGATCACTGCCAAGACGACCTCGCAAATGAAATAGCGCGGGGAGTACTCCCCCCTGAAATTCGGGAAAAACTATATCGTCTTGTTCGATTAGCTGATGCAACAGCAAATTGGACAAAATCTGCCAGTAAAAATTTGGTTATGCTTGCTAAGCTAAATGTAGACATGTCACAATTTGAAGATCCAATATTAAACTATTTTAAGGCAATAAATAAACTTACAATAGAATCTGTTCGTGTTTTCCGAAAGATGTGTTCAGCTCTTGGACGAGATGATCGTACAATTCTTGATAATCGCCAAATCATTGAAGATCGTGAGCGTGAAGCTGATGAGGTTCATTTTCGCGCCAGAGAGGAAATTTTAGGGATGTCTGATAGCTATGGATATTCTACTCACTTTCTTCTTCTCGACACTGCGAAAAACTTTGAAAATGCTTCCGATGCAATTACATCCGCAGCAGATGTGCTGTACACTATAGTATTATTGGGGACCCCAGCTTAATTCATTCAACCATTCCGATAAACTCTTCGGAGAATTTCTGTTACATGATTGATTATAATAAAAGTACGAAAATCACAGTGATATCTGGAGCAGGGTTCTCCAAAGCTTCTGGAATTCCAACTTTTCGCGGAAAAAACGGACTCTGGAAAAATTATGATCCTTCTGAACTCGCTACTCCTAGTGCTTTTGCTAGAGATCCTATTGTTGTTTGGCAGTGGTATAAATGGCGCTTAAATATTATCTTAAATGCAGATCCAAATCCTGCACACTTAACGTTGGCAAAAGTTGAACAGCAAGGTCTTGATATAGCTATTTTAACACAGAATGTCGATGATCTTCATGAAAGAGCTGGATCACAAAATGTGACCCATCTTCACGGTGAGATCCGTCAAGCAAGATGTGTCAGCTGTGGAGAGAAGTTCAGTTGGACATTAGATCTCCTTAATATTATTAACGACATACCTAAATGTAATAATTGTGGATCAGTTTGCCGTCCTGATGTTGTGTGGTTTGGAGAATGTTTGGATAGTAATATCCTTCAAGGATGTATTGATCGCTTATTCATGACAGATATACTATTCGTTGCTGGAACATCAGCAGTTGTTTATCCAGTAGCAGAATTTCCTTTTCTTGCCCAACTACAGAATCCATCAATTAAGATTTTTGAGTTTAATCTTGATTATACACCTATTTCTAATATTGTTACCGAAATAATTCTCGGATCAGTTGAAAAAACACTACCAAAATTTTTTTCGATCTAAATGGTCAATTATATTCAAAAAGGCCATGAATTAAGATAGTATCCTAAAGATAAGTTTTAATTTTTTTTTCTATTCCTTAAAACCTTTTATGACTTAAAATTCTATGATTGATAATTGCAATTATTTTGCTGACTCTATTTTCTCACTGTTTGAAAAAGTAGAGAACAGAGAATTCTACTAGGGAGGTTTCCAAGATTTTCCAAAATAACCACTAAGTAATTTTACTAGGAGAAGAATTTATTGTCTTCTTCGTAATACTATGATTGAACTACTCATTAGGAGAACAAGGGTAATTAAATAACCAAAGCTAGGTGTAATCGAAGGTGATTGTGAACTAATTAGACTAGTGTGAGAAGTAGGCTTGGTATCTGTAGGACTGGTTATGCTAGTTATCATTTTTGTATTCGTCTCTGTAATTGTTGGTTCCAGCTCATAATCTTCTGGGTACATCTCGCGGGGATTCAACGGATTCATACCCCAAATTGGGTTGATATTGTTGATATAGAATCCTTGATGACCCCATCCAAGGACTTTTTTAATCGTACCCCATGTGTGGCCAGACTTAGTGCCATTGAGTTCATCCATATAAGGTTGGAGAGCCACATTTTTGTCGATAACGTTTATCGTGCCAGCTTTTAATTCAACAATACATGAAGCGACTGATGTGATTAATTTGACTTGAATTTCTTCGATCATATCTGGATTATCGAACTGACCGTTAGGATCACGCAATGAGCCATCATAATAGGGATTCAGAACCATTACAGCGAAACTTGTTTCCATGTCTGTTCTGTCTGTGTCCATCATATAAGGTCCTGTGCCCAATGGTGCGTATACTGTGGTGGTCTCATCAGTTGCCCATTCATCATCAGGAACGTTTCCCATTTCTGTCTCTGATAAGATTGGTATATGTGCGCCAATTAATCCTTCCGCGTACGCGTAGAACGTATTCAACGTGAATTCAACTGTATTGTCATCAATTTTTTTTATACCAGTCTCATTTAGAAAATAAGCCATATCTGTACCATCAAAGGCACCCACGTCTGGGTTGATAAATTGCTTATAGCTGAAAATGACATCATCAACAGTGCAATATGAACCATCGTTGAATTGAATGCCATCTCTGATATCGAAGGTCCACACTAATCCGTCATCGCTATGTTCCCAACTTTCTGCTACAGCCCCGTAGTATGTCTCAGGATCATCGGGGTATCGCTGTATGAGGGTTTCATAGTTTGCATTCATCGCAAGAAAATCATAATAGGAACCAGCCAGAAATGGATTAAAATCTATAAAGTCACATGGAGTTTGAACCACTACCACATTGTCTGGATGAGTCCAGTTTCCATAGTTGGGATAGTCGAAGCTAGCTGACATTCCTTTCAAATCTGGATCATAAACGACCAAATCTATATGTTGTAAGACAATAAAGTAGGGAAGATTGTCTTTAAACCACTGTTGGAATTCGTCGAAGGCATCTAATCGATCAGCTTTTTCTACGCTTTCTAAAGCTCGCACAAGGATTTCATCAACTTCTATATTATCGACATATCCAAGGTTAGATCCTGCAGGTACCCAATTGTCCTTGCTAAACCATTGTCTGACATTAGATTCAGGAACACCAGTCCAATCAATAAAGAAACCATCATATCCACCGTGTATATAGTCAAACCCTTGTTTTTCAATAGGTGGGCTGAATACAAGAGGAACAGCAAATTTCCAACAAATGAACTTTAGTGTCACATCAATCCCGATTTCTTGAAACGTCTGGGTGGTTAACGCAACCCATTTCATCCTATCAGTACGAGATACTGGAGTCATGAGTACCATGCTGAAGTATTTTAATCTCTCTTCACCCGTCTCGGCAGAAGCATCGTATCTATAACCAAAAACGTCTTCCATGTAGTCTAACGCTGTTTCTATGTCGAAATCTCGAGCTGTAACCGTTGGGTTGTACGCACCATCGTTCGCCTCAACGGGACTGGCAATTTTAATTCCAAGTCCTTTCAGGATGCTATCTATGATTTGGTCTCGGGGGATAGCATGATCCATTGCTTTCCTGATCTTTAACCGATCCTCATAGTCAAAATTGTTGAAGTACCACTCCAGTCTTCTTTTATCAGCAGATACTGGTGTCATCACAGATAAAAAGAATAACCAGACAAGAAAAAGAGCTAGAGGGATAGTTATCTTTATTTTACTGAATTTAATAATACTTATCCATCTTTTCATTAAGCTCATACTATATTTCTAGATGATTATAGTGATTATTTGAGTTATTAGCGAGTATATTGGACATTTTAAATATAATAAGTTTCTCACAAATGCAGAAAATAAAACTAGATTTATTACCTTTTCAAATACTATTTTCTGAAAAAAAATATAAAAAATATAAAATCCTGAGACATAAGACCTTTTTTTGATAAAAAGATCGTGAGTTGAATGGAATGAAGACTTCTCAAGAATATAGAGAGAGCTTATACAAAATGAAGCATAATCTATTCATTAATGGGGAGAAGGTTGGTCGGAAAGATCCGAGAATGGATGGAGTAATAAAGACAATTTCTCAAACCCTAGATAGAGTTAATGAACCAGAATTTAAAGATTTACTATCTGTCAAGTCCCATATTACTGGTGAGACTGTAAATAGATTTACTCATATTCATCAATCTGTTGATGATCTTCTCAAGAAACAAGAGATGACAAGAAGGATTTGTCGTTATACAGGAGGATGCATATTTCGCTGCATGGGCATTGACGCAATGAATGCGCTCTCAATTATAACTCATCGTGCGGAGACAATGACGGGTAAACCGTATCATCAACGTTGGCTAGAGTATCTAAAATTCTGGCAAAAAAATGACATTATTGCGACTTGTGCGCAGACAGATGTTAAAGGAGACCGATCTCTGAGGCCTCATCAACAAGCTGATCCTGATTTGTACGTTCATGTTGTAGAGCATCGTGATGATGGTATTGTGGTTCGGGGAGCCAAGAATCATATTACTGCAGCTGCGGTAGCTGAAGAGATCATCGTTACTCCAACACGATTCTTGACCTCAGAGGAGGATCAATATGCAGTTTCTTTTGCCATTCCTGGGGATTGGGATAACGTTTATCTTGTTACACGAGCGTCTAATATGAGACCACGTGATCACACGCCTTGTCCTTCAGCAGATCTAGGTGATGTTGAAAATTTTATCATTTTTGATGATACATTTATTCCAAACGATAGGGTGTTTCTAGGGGGTTATGAGGGTGAACATCAGTTTGGGGGTTGGTTAGCTCTGTTGTTTGCTCTGTACCACCGGCATAGTTATACTGGATGTAAACCTGCGACTACCGATATTATTATGGGCTATAGTGCGCTAGTTACAGAGTACAATGGTGTAGAAGATAAAAAACATGTTCAATCTAAACTCGCAGACTTAATTAGCATAGCTGAACTTGTTAATGCAGCGGGAATTGCCTCAGCCTATAAAGCGACAAAAGATGAATCAGGGACAATGATTCCTGATCCAGTTTTCTGTAATGTAGGGCGAAAACACGCTGGGAAAAATTATTACCACGAACTAGAAACTCTAGCTGATCTTGCTGGAGGATTACCTGCCACTCTTCCTTACGAAAAAGACTTTTTCAATGAAATAACTGGTCCTTTTCTGCAAAAATACATCAAACGAAAAGAAGATGTCTCTGCTGAGAATGTGTACAAGCTCTTCAGAACACTGTCAGATACTCTTTGTTCTGGTATTGGTGGTGTTGTAGCCGTTGCAGGAATACACGGTGGTGGTAGTCCAGTTATGGAAGACATAGCTATCCTTAAACAATATGATATCGATGAACGAAAAAAAATCGCGAAGTATCTTTCTGGAATTTCGGATGATTGACAGTATATCAATAATCAATACATAAGTAGATACTTTCAAAACTAATCTCTAGTCTACTTGGATAGTCACCAATGGCCCAAAAATTTGTTCAGCGTCATTTATTGCATCATAGAATTGGCTAAGGTCTCCGCTCCAAGTAGGGATAATAGCTTTGAATTTCTCCTCGAATTTCCGTAAGAACTTTTGTAAGAGATTATGTAGTTCAGGGTCATTTTTATTAGCAAAAATTGCTGCAGAAAGCCCCATCTTCCCTTCATCAGAAATTATGAAGTGAGTTCCATGACGAACTAGACTCAGGTTTGCCCCTTCTTCTCCAGTTGCTTCTAGCATGAACGATCCTACTGCTGAGAGGGCACCAGAAATCAAAGGAAGATCTACTTTAAGTTCTTTCTCTCTCCCGAAATCATAATGAAAAATAGGCATTCCAGCGTCATTAATGACTAATAATAGAAAAAATTCTAATGGTGGAAAGGAATCTCCAATCCAAAATAATGGTAAACCAGCAAGTATGGCTAACCCAAGCAAGATGAAGACGTTCATAATCAACGTAATATCTAAGATTTGTTCAGAAACAAATAAGTAACTTAAGGGGAAGCCAATGTAAATTCCTAGACCAAGAGATTGGAAATTAAGAGAGGAATATTTACCAACGGAATCTCTTGGAGCTAAATCTACCCATAAACTTCCATCCAAAGCTGGGTGAATCAAAGCAAAAGATATACCAATAATCAATGCAGATAAGTAAAATGTTGTTGAATAGTCGTTAAACAACCCAACTATTAATGAAGCAAAAACTATCCCATATAAAGCTAAAATTATTGATGTCTTTCTTCCCCAATAATCAGTAAGGAATCCAGAGGGGAGACTAAAGAAACAACTTCCAAGAAGAACAACGAACCAAAAAGATTTGTACCAACTAAAATCAAGAAAGGTACTAAAACCAAGGATAATACCAGCTTGCGCAAGTGAACCGAAAGTTAGGCCAATCATTAAATATACAAGGGCATGCGTCCAATAATATGCGTCAACGGATACTCGCTTAAGAATACGGAATAGAGGTGTCACCCAAGGATCATTTTCCCAGAAGGGCCAGTCTTGGGTATAATAGTAGAAAGTAATGCTTATTAAGCTACCAAGAAAGGAGATGAGGGAAAAAGAAAAGAAAAAGTCTAAATTAAAAATTTCAGTTCCTAAAAGCAATAAAATACAAAAAAATAATCCACCAAATATCGCCCATGAATACCCTCTACCACGATGAGTCCATTTGATCGATGATCCGTATATAGTATGAGCAGTAATAGTTAAAATCCCCATAAAGGCCCCTAGGCAAAATACTGCGATGATCAAGAATAATCCATTTACTAAATGTAATGCAATCATATCAATTACTAGAAAGACTGAACTTCCAACTAGTCCAACTGTCGTGAATTTCCCCAAATGCTTAGGATATTTATCTATAACCATTCCGCAGCAAGATCCAGTAATCGCTATAGGAACCGCCCAGATAATCATAATAAAGAAATCATGGGCCCCAGGAAAAATGTTATTGTCCTTAATATAGTCCATCATATCAAAAGAATAAATTAAAACAAAAGCGATGAGTAATACCCAGGTAAATAGGGAGGGCAATAACGCAATCATATAAAAAACAAGCCTTCCATATCTATTATTTTCTTTTTTTTTAATATTAGTCAATCTCCTCATTATCCATTGATTGTGGTTTATTAAAATCTATGAATGTAAGCTTTTAACAGCCCATCCTTTCACCAAGAACTTTTCCTTAGATTTCAATATTGAGACTACCTCAAGGAAAAAATAGGTTGATCAATAGTGAGAAGGCTTGCTGCTTCTATATTCAAATTGGACCCATATATTCTTTCTACCGCCTCATTAAACGGAGTATGGCGTCTAGCTGCTAGTAATTGATTAGTTCTCATATGTAAGGATCTACGTTGCAATGATTCCACCGTTTTAGCTCTTGATTGCCAATCTGCAATATGCTGTGAAATCCCTGCAATTTCAACAGAAGTTGTAGCAATAGTGCCAACAACTCGTTCTTGATTTCCATTTAAGCTAATAATAAGTTTCTGATCGTCATCGGCTATTAAAAAGAGCTCCTCAATTAATATTTGATTATCACCAAAGCATGATTTATACAATTTTGACATTTCTTGATCTAAACCATTGAAAAAAGTAATCACTGTACTTGGAAGGGTATCTAATCTTGTTAAAAAAAAAGTGTCCGTTTTCTTAAAATCTGTTTCAAAGGTTCCAACAACGTAATAGCTTTCTTCTCGTACCGTGTCAAATAGTTCAAAAAGATTCATGTCTCCAACCGCATCAACAGTCATTCCTTGAGCGATGAAAGAACTTTGGGACATAAATAATGGTAACCAACCTTGTTTTTTCTCTCTCTTTAATTCTTTGATTGGTTCAAATTTTTGTGGTTTAGGTTTAAGAACGGATTTCTCTTTGACAATTGTTTGTGATTTTTTGCCAAACAATACTCGTTTGATTTTTGCAAAAAAGCCTTCTTTTAATGGAAGTTCTTCTTTTTCTACCCCCGTAACTATTTCTTTAGGTTCAATGACTGATATTTTTTTTGGTCTAACAACAGGTTCTTCCTTGGAAATAAACAATGATTTCCAACCACGCTGTTCAAGACCACGTAAATGAAGAACTGTAAGGACTCTTGAAAGATTAAGTTCATCTGCGGGTGTCTTAATAATAAACATTGGTTTAGCACGGGTAAAAGGATCCCGAATAATGAAAAAATGTTCCATGGTATCTAATATGCTCCCTCTCATAAGTACCAATTGTTTTCCATCAACAGGTTGATTTACGAATTTTACAAGCGAAGGCAATTCGACTTGTAACTTAAGAGCATTTGGGGGAGTAGTATTCCATAAAGATAGTAGCGAGGTTTGTTTAGCATCAAGAAGTAAAAGACTTTGACTCTCATTCATATTTGGAATAATCGGATTAGGGTTTGTTTCTACGATTTGTTTCTCGCTATAACTTATCATTAAGCGCCAAATAGATTCAGTTAATGCTTGATACTCCATGTATTCAGGTAAATTATCAAATTGTTGAATTTCGTTGTCAGGGTACATTCTTTTCATAGCAGCGGATAATACGCCTAGTTCCCATCCACAAGAACCCTTACCTAAAATTTCTGATACCACTGCAAGGTAAGGGGTAATATAACTATCTTTTAACCGCACTAATGCAGCCTTCCGTGATAATCCCCGACCAGCCATAAATAAGTCCTGACGTCGAATGCTGGTAGCTGTCTTATATGCAAGATAGAAAATTCTCATCAAGTAATCTGATGATGAACAGCGAGTACGACCTCTGATGAAAGAGTGAAAGACAGAACGATATCGCTCGTCATCCGTTCCACCAGAAGGAACTTCGGAAGCAGTCACAATGAAATCAGCTACAAAAAGCGCACGCACTGCATCATCAATTTCAGTTAAGCCTTGATTCGAAGCTAGGGTAATCAGCTCTGATTGACTCTTATAACGATTTAATCGATTTTTAAGATCATATTCATCTTCTATCTTGTGGACTAAGATTCTACAAATGTCTTCATTTGGTATCTTAAACATTATAACCATCTTGGCTGAAATCAATGATAATTAAATAAGTAAAAAAGTCTGTTGTTATTAGAATGGAAAATTTAGGCTTCTGAAATCCAATAATAATTGTCGAAAATAGTAATACTGGTTATTTAATAATTTTTTTTCCAAATTTTTCTTATCTAATATTTAATTTAGGTGTTGGAGTCAATTGGAAAATTCAACAGTCTTATAATCTTGTTATGCACCTCTATTGACTCAGGATTACATCTATCAATGGATCTAAGAAAGTTATAAACATCTCTCGTATCCATATTTAGTTCTGTTAATTTTTCCAAGTTATTTTCCATCCACATTTTCACTCGGTTATGAGTTTCTTGTTTAGTATTTAAAAGGGATTTATAAAGTGTCTCAATAGTTTCTACTGTAAGATCAGAATTAAAATGCTGCATTAGGGCCATAAATTTATGAAAAATAGAATCATCAGTTAATTCTGTTTCATCAAGAGTCTCTCCCATCCAAAGAAATAACTTTGCAGTTCTTCCATAAAAATGAGTGATTTGACGTCCTTCTTTTATACTAGTGACTATTTGGACGAATCCTCTTTCTTTCAACTGATTTAAGTGAAAATAAACATTAGAAAGTTTAATTTTTTTGGAGATTTTCTCTCTTATTAATTTATGTAGCTCTTTGACTGAAAAAACATGTCTAATTTCGATAAGATCGCGTCTTTCATCATACTCCTCAATTCCATTACGCAATATATCTAGAATTGCCGATCTAACTTCTTGTAAAACCAATTCTTCTGGCATTGATTCTGCTATTTCTTTTATCACAGGTATTTTTTGCCAATGAGCGAATATGGTCTTTTTAAACTTAGATTCAGAAATCAGTTTTGGTAGTTTTCTGATTCTTTCGTTCTTTGTTGACAAAACTTTCGATTGCGATGATCTCATTATGATTGACCACAATGAACTTTTTTAATACAGTTTAGTTAAGACTAAATTGTTAATAAAGGTCCAAATTATGAATAACCACTTGTAGATGTTAATTTCTTAGATTTTACATTACACGAAGAATAAAATTTCTTTGTTTTTAAATATTGATTACCATATCAAAAAATTTTTTAAACCAACGGTTTAGTTTAAAGCTAAATCGTTTCTAGAGGGAATAACTGTGACTGAAAATAATAAAGTCCCAATAGAGAGTAATAATAGTATTCAATTCAATCATAATCTTACAGGGTATATTATTTTTTGGATTGGCCAATTAATTTCTTTATTGGGTTCAAGTGTTGTTCAATTCACAATTATCTGGTGGATAACAGTTGAAACTGAAAGCGAATTTTTCTTGGCTCTATCGACTTTTTTAGGATTTGGACCTACAATGCTTTTTACTCCAATAGCTGGGGTTTTTGTTGATAGATGGTCACGAAAGAAATTAATCGCAGCTGTCGATTTTTCGCAAGCAGTAGCCACTATTGGTTTGATATACATGTTCATGATTGGAATAGCAAATGTCTGGTTCGTCTTAGCAATAATAACCCTTAGAGGGGTCTTTCAAGCGTTTCATGGTCCTGCTGTCCAAGCAATTATTCCTTTATTAGTGCCTAAAGAAAAATTAAGTCGAATGAATGGATTAGATTATTTATTTAACGGAGTAATTCTTATGGTAGGACCACTTGTTGGTGCACTACTACTTAATTATTTTATACTCCAAGATGTTTTGTGGTTAGATGCTATTACATTCATGATTGCCATTATTCCAACTATTATCATTTCCATTCCTTCAGTTAAAACATCCACAATAGTGAAAGAAAAAACACCTTTCATTACCGAGCTATCTGAAGGTATTATTTTCATCAGAAATCAGCAAGGATTGCTAGCCTTATTGACTGTTTTTACTGCAGCAAACTTTTTTATGAGGCCTCTCTATGTTTTATTGCCATTATTTGTTAAGGATGTTCACCTTGGAGGCGCGGAGGAATTAGCTTTTCTATTTGCAATAGTACAAGCTGGGATTATTGGCGCTTCAATGATCATGTCATCATGGAAAGGATTTGAGAATAATGCTCATGGAGTAGCATTAGGCATTTTTATCATGTATTTTGGATTTATGGTTTGCAGTTTTGCACCCCAAGGTCTCTATCCTTTACTTATTCTTGGTGTATTTTTGAATGGTTTTGGTCTTCCAATTGCTAATGTATCATCTCAAACTATCTGGCAGAAGATAGTTCCCCCTGAGAAACTAGGTCGGGTATATTCAGTACGTTTAACTATTGCGCAAGGATCAGGCCCGATTGCCATCATTCTTTCAGGAATTCTTGGAGAGTTCTTCGGAATCATTCCAGTGCTAGTAGCATCAAGTCTCTTTGGAATGTTATTCTTGGGTTATTCATGGTTTTTTACAAGATTCCGTTATGTTGAAAAAACAGTCACGACTGTGGAATCAGTCTCTATTTTACCAGTTATTCCTGAATCACAACCTATATCAGAGTAATCTATTTCATAAAACATGTTTGGAATACACTAGCAATAGCATTGGACTCATTAACAAGTAAAACCTTCTATAAGGATTTGAATGCAGAAATCCATGAAAAGGACACAGACTTTTAAATCACATCTCTCAAGGGAGAATATAGTAGTTTTTAGTTAAATAATTCTATTGAAAATATGAGGAAGTGTCAAAATGTCACGTAGGGTATATGTGAAGGGAAAAAAGACTTATGCCAAAGGTCAAGCGCCTGATCTATCGAAATCAAACCGATATCAAAATATCATTAGCTTGATGTCCATACGAGTAGAAGATGTTCACGAAACAAGCCCAATAGATAGAACAGGAGAATTTTACTTCGAGGTTGGAGGAAAGGGAACTTTAAAACATGATTACCGAGTTCCTCACCAAGGAACTGTTAACATTAAAGAGAACCTCACTTACTCGGCTAAACAAGATTTCACTCTGTGGATCGAATTTGATGAGTCAGATAAGGCAAAAACTAAACAGATTCCTATTAAACTTCGAGAACATGATGCTACACGAGACGATACCGTTATAAAATCCGAAATCCCAATAGTTTACGGGAGTGGAAGTAAATATGAGGTTTTAAAAGGAAAAGGTGTCGCAGTTAAGATCAAAGTCTCTTCTCGAAAAACTCGTTTCTAAGTCTCATTAGTAAAAGCCCTA
>JAHQWW010000072.1 GCA_029856365.1 Candidatus Hodarchaeota archaeon | reverse complement strand
CGCCTGTACAGCATGCTCCGCGATAATCGGAACGAAAGTATCCCCCCCTTGCGTAAATAAGAGATCAGGATCAACTCGTTGGATGCATTGGATGCTGTTACGTATGATTTCTGCCTCTGTCTGTTCTTCGAAAACAATTGGCTCTTCCTCTTGATCAATTACCGATTTGCGGATCATGATCCTTGTTATTTTTCCCCGAGAAAGATTAGAGTCTTCGAAAAAGGGTTGAAACCAAAGAACACGAAATGGTACTGGTTGATAATCCATTTGAGTATAGGACTCAAGCAGCTGCCAGTTCTTCAGATGTCCATTGCTAATATCGATTTCTGCGTAAGCATAAGGAAAAAGCTCTGTTTGAAAACAAAACTGCTGCCACAAACTCAGATCTGCATTGTGGAGACACCAATACTTACGTAAGTCTTCATAGGTAGTTCGAATTCGACAAGGGTTGACTCGAATGCGAAGAACAGATGATGGTTTCTGGTCGTGGATAGAAAGATACTTTGACACTCTTTCTATACTCTCAATGTGAGGATGACTCAGCAATTGCTTTTCAGTGTAGTTATCGGTCTTCGCAAGAAAAAATTCTGCTGTGAGGGGATAAAAGGCTTGAATGATCTTCCTCCCATTGATCCAGTACGTATTGACCCCCCAATCGGCAGCTTCGACTTCGTGGAGCCATGCGCGGATCTGAGACATGTTAGTAGTTCCAATTAGTTGACTAAATTTCCCTCTTGGGGTTACTACCTCGCTCTGTGATTTGTATCAGTTTCTTCTTTAACCTGGTTTGTTCATCCTTCAACTTTTGAATTTCGGAGTGTTGTCCGATCAACATTGACATCATGACATTATCAAGGACTAGAGGACGTGTGTTCGTGGAAGCCGCGTCCGCAAGCTGGAATACATATAGCCAGAGTTCGGTGAAACTCGTACGATGTGGCTCACGAAGCCGAGCCGCGTAGTTTCGCTGCCAGATTGCACGTTCTTTTTCGATCATTCTTCTGTAAGAGGGGAGGGTTCTACCCATTATTACTCACCAAAATGTGTCAAGATATTTGTTTCCACTTCATCTAAATGAGGTATAATGAGTCGGAAGCACTGTTTACAATTGCAGGTGTCGTACATCAGCTAAGACGAAATTGTTCAGACATACCTCACGATTTAGTCAAATAAGGATATAGACTTCCCTCACTCAAAACTGTGCAACAGTGAGAGAGATCCGAAAATGACGAAAAAGAAGAATTAAGCATAAGTGATGGTGGCTGTTCAACGATAATTGGAAAGGATATGTCCCCTCCTCGTGTAAATAAAGAATCAGGATCAAGTCACCAATATCGTGTTAAGGAGATCTCTTCCTTTCTCTCGCTCTTTGCTTTGTAAAAGAGTTTCTCTTGAACTACTGGCCCCCCCTTCTGGACAGTAAAGAGGAGGGTGTTCTCCAGAGTTGCTGTCACTCGAATGACATCAGTTGCCGAATGCGACAAAAATGTGCCTCCAAGGGCCTTATGCTTCGAATGAGGCGCACTTTCGGCTGTCATTATCCCTACTAGATCGTACTGTAAACACAGACTTTTCAACTTCCCCACAGCCTGTGTTAGCTCTAGAATGGAGGACGTGGATGTTAATTTGTCATATTCAAGATACTGTAAAGCTTCCTTCGATAAGTAGAGGGATGAAACTTGAGGTACCAATATAACACGAATGTGAGGGTTCGCATCAATCAATTGAGGCAGGTTTCTGCATATAATTTCGGTCATTTGGTGATAATTAAATGCACGGGACAGCTGAATCCTATCGAGTATACCCAGTGGATCCAACCCACGCTTCCTTGCTTCGACTGATATTTCATAATATGGAAAAAGGTTTGCTCCATCAACAAAAGCAAGATTAACACGAGGGTTGTTTGTCAACAGCGAAACCGTGAGCTGAGTGGTGAGTATTCGTACAATTGAGCTTGACAAATCCCCCTGAATCAACGCCAAACTGCTTGGGTACAGCCTGACCATATCGTCCAAGTCTGGTATACCGAGTCGAAGGCACTGTTGCATCTGTAGATGTCGTGCATCAGCAGATATGAAACTGGTCGGAAGTACCTCACGATTTCGATAGTCTTGGATCATCCCTTGTCATATAGAAGTATACATTCCCCCCACTCAAATCTGCAACACAGTCTGAGAGATCACCGAAAATGACGGAAGAGAACTATTCATTAGGGGATCGTTGTGTCGCATATATTCATCTACAAATCATCCTAAAGAGAATATTGAGAATTCTGAGGCTTTTAAGAAAGTTCAAGCCAGAAATGAGGAGTAACACTTTTTTGAAACTAAGACTTTAAGTAGTGTTCCAATCCAGGTGAAGTTATTACTTATCCATTATGTCTTAATTTCTGCAGAAGAAAATACGATACATTAAATGATTGAGTACCATTCAAGGTAATATCACAACAGAGAATACTATAGCGATTTTATGGAGTCATGCGAATACAGATGAATTTAATGCTCAATTAACAGTTTTTTCCAGAACATCTGAAAGCCACTATTTAGCTGTTGATTTGAGTTCTTGGGAAGCATCATTAGGTCAATCAATTGAAATCCAAATCCAAAATAATGACCCTCTTGTGGCTCATGTCTATATGCATACTCCTAAATGGATCAATAGTAATACTACCTATGCTTCTCTTGCTCCTAGTAAGAAACTCATAGTTCTTTTTTCACTCAATTCTGAAGCAGCTATTGGGATGAATGGAACGATTGAAATCATATCAGAAGAGCTCTGGGAGGTAATAAGAATTCCAGTGTTCATTCTTTATAAGGAAGTTCCTGTCTCTAATTATAATGACTTCTTTGTACCAATTTTCATCATGTCTTTAATTGCCAGTATAGTTCTGGCTACTGCTTTATTATATAAGAGAAGTGAAACAGTCCTGCTTTAACTAAGGATAAAATTGTTATAACAGATGATCCACACTTTGAGGAAATCGAAAGACTTAAAGGCAAATGGATATGAAATATTTTTTTTATAATGGTTAGATTTTTCGGACATCAAATTGGGCTAACTACAAAAGGACATGATTTAATTATAGATTGAAAAGGATACAAGAAAAAATAAACATTCCTAATTACATATGAATATTATTCAAGAATACAAACCTTTATTTCGTGTGGTTCAAAAGATAAAGTTATTGAACTTTCTATTAACTTATTTTCTTCTTTTATTGAACCATCTAATTTGATCTGAGTGCATTTAAAAGCCTTTGATGGAAATTTAATCTTAGTTGAAACAATTTCACTTATCAAATTAAACATTGTTACACACAATTTTTTCTCACGTACTCGTAATGAAGATATTCTGATATTAGGATTTAGTACTTGAATCAAAGGTTTCAGCACATTAGTGCGTGGAGTTTTTAAAGGGAAATGGGTTATTATTGGGTGTAATGAAAATGTCTCTGAATAATCTTCAATATACCAAAATGGATCCTTCTTTGAATGAATTACAAGACTATATTCAAATGTGTATGTTTTATTGAGCTCTTGAGCTCCTGGAGTGGATATTCCTGGACCAGCATGTTCGGGCCTCTCAGGAATCCCAGAGCGTGAAAGCCAACCGATTGAACGTATCAGAGTTAAAGCAAGACGCCTTCCATTTTCCAATTCAACCTCTGGTAAACCTTTATTCATAAGAGAAAATGCCAGATGACCTTCCTGATCATTTATTCGAATGTACCGTTTTTGGGGTTGGATCCCTGACGGTTTCTCTATATAAGTTTCATCACCAACAGGATAGCTTGATCTTTTTATGTATCCGAAATGAGTGGAAGTATAGGTATGATCAGCCTTAAAAGGGAGATCAAAGCATATTCTTAACCTGTGATCCTTAGTAACGTTAACTAACGTTGTTTTTATGTCAATTTGGGGGGAATCGCGGTAGAATCTGAAAGATGTATTTATTTGCATCTTTCTTTTGCCAATACGTTTCTCTCTGGACTCGTCGACTTGTTGGAAGACTTCCAATATTATTTTCTGTTGAATCTCACATACTAAAGGCCCAGATAATGTAATAGTCCTTTTTAATTCCTTTACTTTAACGAACTCTGGACCAAGACGACCAAATGTATATTCATCTCCCCGATCTCCCCAATCTTCGAACTGATGCAAGTTACTATAGGATATATCATTAGACTTGTCTTTAACATCAAAGGTACCATCTCTATTAAAAGTTAAATCATAAAAATCATTACTCACGTAATCTTTAGAAGCGGTTAAAAGTTTAGAAGCTGATTTTTCTGGGGATGAATCTAAAATCTCTAACTTTGTGAAACTCCAAGGTTTCATGGGAGCCCATGTAAAGTAGCTTTGTTCGTACTCTTTAGTGACTAGAATGTGAAATTTCTTGAATTTTTTACTATCAATCACTTTTAAGAGTTTTTTCTTCGTTTCCCTCATGTCAAGTTCTCCTTCTGGTTTATCACCAACTATCATATGAACCTCACAGATCTCTGGATCAGTTCCCTCCATTAATGAAGCTTTATTAACATAATAATTCATAAGTCGCCTCCCTGGGAGCATTTTCATTAATGTTCGAAGTTTAAACCCTCCTAAAGTCATCTCCCAAACAACATCGGTGGAAGATTGTAAAGGTTGCACTTCATATTCTTGATCTTGTATTTTGAGAGACTGAACCTGAATATCCCCTGGAATATTAAATACAATACCAATAGGTTTTGAACAGTTTGTTGGATTAAATCCAAGACATGAATGTTTAATTGAGGGTTGTGATGTATCATTAAGAGTAGAAATTGCGTTTTCAATGGTCATTTCTGTAATAGATTCTGCCCAATAATAACGGAATCGCATCTCTTCATGAGTCTGGTCTATTGAACAACCACAGATAGAATCATGGGGTTGATTGCGTAGGTGCCATTTCCACGCTTGAGACAGAAAAGAAGTAGGATAGTTATCATTAAGATAATACCAAGTATAAGCATTCAATGGTTCTGCATAATTGACTAAAATGTCCTCTATCTTTTGATTCCATTGTTTGATCCATATACGTGAGGAGTACGTATCCTGTAGTAAATGAGCTCGTGCTGCGGATCTCAATTCTCCAACAAATTCAGGAGGAGAATATTCATTGTGGTCTATTAACTCCTGAAGCTTTAGAACATAATCATTTAAGACAGACAAAGAGATATCCATGTTTTTTAATTCAACTAGAGAAAGATTAGTCGCTATTATTGGATTAGGAAATTGATGGTCGGTTCCATTATGTAATAAGTATACTGGTAAAGGTGAGTAGGGTTGTAGTTGTTCTACAAGCTCCATAATTTCATCAGTTAATTTATCTGTTTCCTCGGGAAGCATCGCAGCGTTTCCATAACCAAAAGGAAGGTATATCGCTAAAATTGAAGTTGAAGCTGAAATATCACTTTTCCAAGTAAATGGAACAGTAGTTATATCAGGTGGTACGCCCCGCCAAACCATTACTGTTCTAAAATTTGTTAAATCTCCAATTAGTTGAGGGATAACACGTGAATGACCAAACATATCTGGAAGATAGCCTAGTTGCATAAGAGGGATATTCAGTTCTTTTGCCAAATTATAACTATATTCTAGATTCCTAATAAGGCTCTCTTGGCCTACTAACCATATATCAGGTAGTAAATACCATGGCCCTACTGCTATTTTTCCCTCTCTAATAAATTGTAATAACTCTTCCTTCTTTTCAGGACGAATTTCAAGATAGTCTTCTAGTATGATCGTTTGACCATCAAATGTGAAATAAAAGGTTTGATTGTTCAAGATATCTAATAGTTCATCAATTAATTTCACTAATTTGTATCGAAACTTCTGAAAGGGTAAATACCACTCTCTATTGGGTGTGAACTCACGAGTGAGGCCACATGTCCCAGTGAGTATGAGGAGTGATATATACATATTTTATTTGACTAGAGGAGACGTTTGGTTCATTATCCATAATAACAATACACCAATTAGAAGAAATTAAATGATTTTTGATAGTGAATTGAAGCAATAAGATTGATAAAAAATATAATCAGATGAAAGAATCAGAAGTTTCAAAGTGGAAAGAAAGCAGAAGACGGCAAAACAAGGGCAGAGAAGTGTCGAAGAGAGAAAACAATAGTAAGGAAGTAAGAGAAGAGGGAAATAGCCTAATAATAAATGGATTACAGGGCCCCTATAAAAAGGCTTTAATTAATGGTATTAGGGATTAATCAGTCAATTCAGGAAATAAGTGCTGTGGTCTCTTACAAGCGGACAGAACGGATCTGAATCCACCCCATTCAGCAGCTCAGGCAGCTCTGTCTTAGTACAAAAAATCTGTACACTAAGATTAACTATCTTATCCTTCAAGAGTTGTTCAACACAGGAAAGGGGTTGCGGTACAACCAGTGTTATCATCAGGTTAAACATTCAAACAATTATAAGCAGTTACCTGCTCAAATAGCTTAACAAATCCTACTTCAGACGAAGCTGAATTGGAATATATTAATAAAAGCACTCCCAAAGGCTTTTACAGCTGATGGGATAGAGGTTGTTGGGTTACAGCCCACACGATGGAGACTAGTGGTGGCTACGAGCTAGTTGATGACCTCCTGTAAATAAAATTGCTATATCTTGTATCAGTTTTAATAACCTAGGTATCCGCAAGAAAATCACCAGAAAAAATATCTAATTTTCTGCATGATTTGAATCACCAAATTCAAAAAATTTAAATTGAGACTTTCTAATCATATTCTCGTCAGCTTTAGAGGAGAAGTTATGTCTGCAAAAATCTTGATAGGAACGAGTGGATTCGGATATACTGACTGGCAGGCTCGTCATGAAAAAACTCGACTCCCTTTTTATCCCCCAAATTTGAGTGCACCGCATCGATTATCTTTTTATGCGGAAGTATTCCCAACAGTAGAAATAAATACGACTTTTTACCATTTTCCACGAGCTGCTGTTGTGAACAAATGGGGGCAAAATGTTCCTAATGACTTCATTTTTTCCTACAAAATTCCACGGCACATAACTCATAAAAAAAAGCTTGATTTTAACCAAGGTTACTGGGAAGAACTACGCCCATTTCTAGATACCATCCAAAATGGATTAAATCGAAAAGCAGGACCAGCGCTGCTCCAATTACCTCCAAAATTTTCTGCAGATAACTTCAAACAGCTTAGTATTTTTTTGAAGTACTGGCCAACCAACATTAGATTAGCTGTAGAATTTCGTCACATTTCTTGGGTCGAACATAAGCGATTAGATCAAACACTTGAACTTTTATCTCAATATAATGCTGCTTATTGCATTGTTGATGAACCATTACTACCTCCAATAACCCCAGTGACTGCAGATTTTTCTTATGTAAGGTTCCATGGTCATGGTCTTAAACCTTGGTACAATTATCAATATTCTATTAAGGAATTAACTCCTTGGACATCAAAAATCCAAGCTTTAACAAGAAATAAAGGATTAAAAGAAGTCTTTACCTATTTTAATAATCATCCACATGGTCATGCTCCTGCAAACGCCCGACAGCTAGCTATTCTCTTAAAAATTCCACTTAAAAAGCCAGAGGAGGTAAAGATGATTGACATCCGAAAACGGGTTGGAGACACTCCCCAACATTCATTGGAAAGTTTTCTAGATATTTCACCAGTTGAAATCAACGATTATGTTCGTTTTTGTTCAAACTGCGGCGATTTGATTCTCAAAGATGATAATTTCTGTGAAAATTGTGGACATCACTTAGAAAAAGACCTTTAAAAGAAATCATAACAAAAGGTTTTTTAGAAAAAAAGGGAGGCATTATTATTGAGGGAAAACTCCCACTTATATGAATAATTAATCAGATCTAAAATTTTTTTGCCTTAGAAAAGGCTTTTTTGAACCAGATCCTCTCAAACCAGTTTTCTTAAGGAAAAGAGAGAATATTTGCCTGTATGAACTGTTACCAAGGATGGGTATAAACCCTGTCTTTAGAAATTTGCAATGACTGCGCAGAAAAAGGCGAGCAGATCTATCGATGCAGTAAGTGCTCTGCGCCCCTGTGTAGGCATAATATACGTACTCATGTGTGTTCCTCGCCAACACTTGGGCTACGTGGTAAACAGAGTCCCCGTAGAGAAGGCGCAGATATTTCCAAAGCTGCTTGGGAAAAATTTCTAAAGAAAAAGCGAAAATATCAAGTAAAAATCCAAAAAGATCTGTCGTTTTTAGTAGAATTCCCATGGTATCCTTTTACAAAGTTAAATGCATGGATTCCTACCCGTCGGCCACATTACAAAGCAGAACGCACAAGGCCCATCAATGTAGAAGAGCTCTTTTTGTACTTAGAAAAAGAATCTGACTCTGTAGACTATGATAGAAAGTTTTTCTATTCTCCTTGGGTACAAGAACAATTCAGTATTTGGCAGCGAAATTGGAAGACACATAATGGTTATTGGGAGCAGATTAGAACACATAGAGCAACCAAATTTGAGTTGCAATTTCCTCAATTAGCTCAAGAAGATCTTGAAATATTACGAAAAGCTGGATGTAAGGTTATATTCACTCAAGGAGCTAAACAAAAGCTCAAGAAACTGGAAGAAGTAGCTAGCAAAGAATTCAGCATCATAGTTGAAACCTTAGATGATCGTTTACGAATTCGATGGAATAATGAATTTAATAAGTGGTTTCATTCATTATTTAATGTATTTACTCGGTTTATGGCAATTAGATCTGAAGATGACCCCCAAGCGGAATATATCCCCTGTATTAGCCAAATTGGGCCCCAAGAGATTCAAGTAGAGTACTGGGCAGCCTTCAGAGCAAATTACTTCTGGAATGTTGTCCATCAAACACTAAACAATTCGAATAATCCTCCATTATTTGACCTTCAATTCCAAGCTTTTCAACCATCACAAAAAAAATATGATTTCTCAACAGTACAAAATTACACTCTTCGATCCTATCAACAAGAAGCCATGGATAAGTGGAAGGATAATTACTACTTTGGATCTATTCAATTACCTACTGGTGCTGGAAAAACTCTCATTGGAATTGATGCTATTCGATACGTCCATGAAAGGACATTAATTTTGGTTCCAAATCTTGCCCTTGTAGACCAGTGGGTTGATTTAACTTCAAAATTCCTGACAATTCCATCAGCACAAATAGGGATTTTTAACGGCCAGAAAAAAGCTTTTCGTGAATATCCTATTGTAGTTTCAACGTATCAGCTTTTAAGTCAATATTTACAAGATTTGCATGCTTTTCAAAATAATGGCGACTCTACTCAACCTCTTCGTGAGAGAGTCTTAGTAGAAGATACAATCGGGTTTTTTACACATAAATTTGGACTCTTGATTGCAGATGAATCTCATCATATCCAAGCTGAAACATTCAGACAAATTGCTGTGGATCTAGAGATCCCTCGTCGACTAGCATTATCTGCTACAATTGAGAAGAGTGTCCATAGTAGTTTAGTCATTGCAACTATGGGTCCGATAATCCATAAAATATCCTATGGATTACTTGCGAGAGAAGGCTTTATTGCTCCTATTTATTTTAAGCGAATTCATATACCCTTAACTGCAGATGAGAAGGGTTATTTGAACCGTAAAGGAAAGAGAGTGTATGGGAAAGTTTCAAGACAAGCAACAAATAAATTAATAGCAATTCGTAAGTTACTAGAAGCTCCCGTAACCTCTCAAACCCTTATATTTACCAGTCGCATTAAACATGCAATGAAGATTCATTCATACTTAGAAGAGTATGGAATGAGTACGACAGTATTGACTGGACATACTGTAATGAATGATCGTGAGCTCAATCTAATTTTAGAGAAATTTAGAGAGAGGAAGATACAAACTTTAGTACTTGTTAAAATGCTTAACGAAGGATTTGATGCACCTGCAGACACAATTATTATTGCGTCTGGAACACGAAACAGGAGAGAACAAATCCAGCGAATTGGGAGGGCGACACGCCCTGGAAAAGTAGCAAAATTATTTGAACTAATTATTGATCCTCTTGAATTAGATTACGAATATGAAGTTGCCAAAGCACGAGATATATCAGATGTGATCGAACCACATGTCCAGGATCTTCTCTTACCAACTCAAATCAAAGAAGAGATAGAGAAAGTAGTGGATGATATTAAAATTAGTTTTTACGATTCTTAACCATGTCTAGGATAAGAACAAGGCTCTATTTTACTTCATAATTGTTCCCCTTTGGATCTATTCATGAGAAAGAGAATCACGGTCATAAAAAGAACACTGAGAATGATTATGTTAAAGACACCAGTTAACCCAAAAATTTCCCAAATGGGACCTGATACAACAGTTGATGAAGTACGCCCGAGAGCCACGTAGAAGCCTAAACTGCCGAGAGCTGTCCCTCTTAGTGCAATAGGAGCTCTTTTAGACACCTCATTATTTTCAGCCATATATCCTGTGATTAAAGAAGCATTCATAATAATAGAGAGTACTATCAGTAGAAAGAAATCCTGTAACACTGTAAAAATAAGTAAAGCTAGAGAGTAGACCATTACGGTAGTAGTTATTACATAAATGAAATCAAATCTATCTGTTAATCTTCCCAGAAATGGTTTAAACCATAAACTCACCATAATTGCCCATAATCCAATTTCAGAGACATCCCCGCGACTAAATCCTTTTTGAACTATAATTAAGGGTAAGAATGTTGTTGCGGTAAATTCAGTAAAAGCAAGTATTAATTGAAAGGTATATGCCAATGTTAGGCCTCTTGTTAAAGTCATCTGCTTTAAAGAGGACAGCATTGAGAAAAATGAATTTATAACTGCTTTCGGAATACTTGTAACTTGTTTTTTAAGTGTTTTTTCCAAACTTTCTGGCAAAATAAGGATGTTTATTAACCCAAAAAAGAATGCAATTACTGCAACAATACCAAAAAGATCAGTTAATGTCCAGAGTAATACATCTAAAATCAGACTGGATATCAGTAATCCTATTATTGACCCTATATCAGACATCTGAAACATCCGACCAATTGATCCTCCAGAGCTATTATCAGAGGAAAGATCCGAAATATAAGCCAACATACATGGCCAGAAAGCACTCATTCCAAGTGCAACGAACACAATCGCTATTAAAACCCAGATCCAGTTATTTGCTAAGGACATCAAAAATAATGAAATAGTCAAACTAAAATGACCAGCTAAAATCAAAGGTTTTCGACCAATTATTTGGGATAAATCTCCAAGTGGTACACGGAAAAAAAGTTGGAGGAAATTTCTTAGTGAAACAATAATTGTTATTAGGATGATGGCTGTTAACAAGTCTTCTCTCAAAAAGATGACAATATAATTCCCCAAAATCACCAATTGAAAAGCGGCAAGAACTGTTCCAAGCCCAGCTATCCAAATCACTTTATTGGAGTCTTTTGATGTAGCCATTTGTAATTTTTCAGCCTTCTTATTGCATTTGAACCGGATTTTTCTATAGATTTATCTCCCTTCCTTAAACTTTGTGCATTTTCGTTACACTAAACGGGGATCAAGTCTGTTATATCAAAAAATTCTTATTGGAATACAAAGGCTAATGTTAAGAGAAGTATTGAACCAAACACGTAAGGAAGAATGTTTATGGGAAATATAGTACAAAGTGAAGAAACTTCTGTTAAAGTTGGTGAGGTTGAAATTACTTACGATACCTTTGGGGATCCAGTTAATCCTCCCATGTTGCTTATCATGGGATTAAGTACCCAGATGATTTTTTGGGATGAGGCTTTTTGCCGAGAATTAGCTACACAGGGATATTGGGTCATTCGCTTTGATAATCGTGACGTGGGTCTCTCAACAAAGTTTGGGGAAGCAGGTGTTCCTGATTTAATGGAGTTAATGATGAAAGTTCAACAAGGAGAGACAGTTGAGGCTCCGTACACATTGTTAGATATGGCTGCTGATGCAATAGGACTACTTGATGTCCTAGAGATCGATACTGCTCACATTGTTGGTGCTTCAATGGGAGGAATGATTGCTCAAACCATTGCGATACATTATCCTGAACGAGTTCGAACAATGACTTCAATTATGTCGTCAACAAATAATCCAGAATTACCACAACCAGAACCAGAGGCAATATCAATACTAATAACACCGCCTCCACCAAATAGGGCTGAATATATCGAATATTCGGTAAAAACATGGAAATTTTTAAATGGAGAACTCTCATTTGATGAAGAATATGTCCGAAAGCGTTCAGGTCGCGCTTATGATCGTAACTACTATCCAGAGGGATCTGGAAGGCAATTGGCAGCCATTCTGGCGTCTGGCAGCAGGAAGGAAGAACTGAGAAATGTGAAAGTACCAACTCTTGTCATTCATGGAGATGCTGATCCCTTGGTTCCTGTTGAGGGGGGAAAAGAAACAGCTGAAGTCATTCCTAACGCAGAATTGATGATCATAGAAGATATGGGGCATAGCATCCCAGCTGAAATAGCTCCAAAGATAATAGAAGCCATTACACAGCATGCTAGAAAGTAAATCCAGCTCATTTAGATTATGTGATACGCTTTTCTAATTCTAAAAAGCGCTCCTGCAAATTCCCAATGAAAGAATCAAGTTCTTTCTCTACAATATCAATCCATTCAATCAGAATATCAAGAACATTAAGAGCTTGTTCTCCTTTTTTTGTTATCTTTGATTCCTTAGAAAGTGATATACCCCAGTGTTCACGAATTCTGATGAGATCAGCAGCTTTTTCTTGTAAAGTATTAGCATTGTCATCATATGTATTAATCAATAGTTCACGAAAAGAGGTTGGTTCAACCTGATACTTCCATTCACGGCTTCCAGGTTCACGCCTTCGGGCAATTAGATTCCAGCTTTCAAGCTCTTTTAAATTCCGACTAATTGTAGAGGGGTTAACTTTAAATTTCTCGACAAGGTCTCTTTGAAGTAAAGGTTTGTCAGGGGAAGTCAATACACATAATGCATAAATCCGTCCTAATAACGGGGATCCACCACGATCATACATGAAATCTTCGAAAAAATTCGAGATTTCCTCCTCTAACTTCAAAATATCTTGGGTTTCTTCATCATCAATAGATTCAGACATTAGAATTCGACCTAACAATTATTTTCCAAGTCCAGTGTGCTTAAAAATCTTCCGCAACTTGATCAAGTAATGCAAGCAAACCCAAAACGCGCTACCACATGTCGAATACATTACCGTAATCACTTGTACTAGTCCTCAATTTGAACCGTCAGAGAATTTTTTTTAAACTTTCTTTGGTTACAATTTATCTCTAAGGATTTATAGCTCTTAGAAGAACGGAGATTTCTATGAACCAGTTAGAGAAAAATATTATCTTAGAAGAAGAACTTATTTGGAAGATTAAGAAAGGTATCCCTTATGATAAGAAATCTGAAAATTTTATCGATTATTTACAGAAAGAAAAAGAGAGGTTCGATCAGCCTCGATCTATATATCAGAAAATCCTAGCTCTTCTTATTTCTCTTATATTAGGATTCATTGGTCTAGGTTCTGCTATATTTGCGATTGGCCACATTACTGATATTTTTTTAGGAAATTATGTAATTCCAGAAGCACTACAGAATATTCCCTCGGAAATATCTGCTGGTCTACTGATCGCTATAGGGATTGCAGCTTTCTTGGGAATCATTTTCTCTATCGTGGCTATCCTGTACAAATCGTTTTTTAGTCAATCTAATTGGTCTAGTTACCATGAGCAGATGATGTCTCTTTTCAAGAGGTTGGAAAGCGTTGATTTACTTGATGAATATATTGATTACAATGAAGTTAATGGAAGAAAAAGATTCCAATTGTCAAAAATATCAATTGATTTCGAGCTAGAATGGATTTACCCCTTTATCTTCGATGAGTTTCCTCCATTACTATTCGAATTTCTATTGCTCTCTTTTCTCCTCCCCTTTCTCGTAACATCGACAATATCGTCATTTTTTGCGTTATTACAATTAGATTTGTTCACAATTCTCCTAAATAGTTTTCTTGTAGTGATGATATTTTTTGGTTTTTCACAGAGTGGGCTAGCTATTTATCGAAGCTGGAAAAAATATAACCTAATCCTTAGTTCAATGATATCCAATCAACAGGAAGTAATACATCTCCTAATTCTTAAGAAAAGTGATGAAATGACAATTATCAGGCATCAAAATAACTTAACGCGACTTGTGTCAATGCATTCCTACCCCATCCCTCAAATAATTCGTATTTCTGCAATTATTCCACTCTTAGGATCATTAGCTGGATATTTAATTGCAATAGCAGCAATTATATAAAAAATTGTTGGTTTTAAAACATTGTTTCACATATAGAAAAAAGTAGATTGAATTTCATTGACCTTTCTTATTATGGCCTCAATTTCACTACAAGTTGGTATTGCAAAAACTTAAATACTTTCCGCAATTTGTTCAAATAATGCAATAAAGAATTTACAAAATTCTTTCACTATCTTTGGATTCCATGACAGAGATGTGGTAATCATGGCTACAACTGATGAAACTGTCCTACAAGTTGAGAACTTAACAAAAATATACGGAAGAGAACTTCAACTGGGTTCTCGTAAAGTTGGGCGCCGTATCGTAGCTGTAGATGACGCGAGTTTCTCCGTTAAAAAGGGTGAAATCTTCGGATTTCTCGGTCCAAATGGCGCGGGTAAGACAACCGCCATTCGTTCCATTCTCGGATACCTAACGATCAAATCAGGGACAATCAAGATTAATGGCTTAGATTATCAGAAAGATAGCTTGCAAATCAGGCAAAATATCGGGTACATTCCTGGTGACGTGACTTTATATAGTAATTTCACTGGGAAGGAATTAATCAATTACTTTAACAAGTTTCGTCCTACTGATGTGACCTTTCTCAAGAAACTTCGCAAAATTTTCAAGGTTGACCTCTCGCTGAAGATCAGGAGTTTGTCCTCTGGGAACCGTCAACAAGCTGCTATTATTGTAGCCCTCGCTAGCAACCCTAACTTTCTCATCTTAGATGAACCATCTAGTGGTCTGGATCCTTTGATGGCCGCCCGATTCCATAATCTATTGCGTGAGATGCGGAATCAAGGAAAAACGATTTTCTTGTCAAGTCACGACCTTGCCGAAGTGCAGGCTATCTGTGATAGAGTTGGTATCATCAGAAAAGGAAAAATAATAGTTGTTGAAGCTGTGAAGGAGTTACGAAGGAAATCAATGCAACGTTTGAATGTGGAATTCATGAAAGGGGAAACACCAAACATAGATGCAATTAAAGCCATCCCAAATGTGATCAGTGTTGAAAAAATGGATGGGACTTTTCAAATCAGGGTTAAAGAGGATGTAAATAATCTTCTCAAATTGGTTACCTCACAACGTATAAAACGAATGACTTTAGAGGACAGTAGTCTCGAAGAGATCTTTCTCGAGTATTATAAAGACGAATTTGATCGTCTAAAGGAGGAATGAATGTGTTAACGATTTATAAGAAACAACTACAAAAAACATGGTTATTCTGGACGGTACCTATCGCATTACTTGTAGCAATGGCTCTTCTTCTAATATGGATTTGGCCTGATTATGAACCAATTATGAAACAATTTGAAACAGTGCTTGAAGACAACCCAGTTTTTGCAGCTTTACTCGGGGAAGGAACCCTTGACTTGGGAATATCCTCTTTTGAGGGATTTGCTAGTGTAGAAATGTTTATGGTTGCTGATATTGTTTTTATGGCTCTCATTTTACTGTTTGGGACGATGAGTATTGCGAGGGAAGCGGATAGTGGTACATTGGATATAATTCTGAGTTATCCCGTCCCACGATGGGAGTTTCTCTTGGAAAAGCTGCTTGCCTTCATCACCTTAACGCTATCATTTCCTATTCTCGTTTGGGGAGTGATACATGTGGGAGCAGTATCTTTAAGCGTAGATTTTAATAGTGAAGCGTTTCTACTTGCTCTACTAGGGAAATGGATTGTGTACATGGTTTTCGCTTGTATAACCCTGCTTTGTTCTGTTATTTTCATGGAGACAACGAAAACCCTAAGCTCAGCTGGGTTAATTGTTGGCGGATCATGGATATTCGAACGATTTGGGGGACTGATCAGAGCCGCCAGTGAAGAAACAGCTGACATCCTCCAGGGAGTGTCTCTCTTCCATTACCTTGATGGAGGAGCTGTTCTTAACAAACTAATAAATAATGGAGACTTCCCAGTTGATGAATTAATTCTCATCCTCACCATTGGAATTGCAGTATTACTAGCTGCATTGTTCCTATTCCAGAAACGAGAGTTCACTTACATCTGATTGTAATGCTTCAGCATATATGTTACTAGTCTATTTCGAATCCACTAATTATCTCTAATGGCAGCTTTTTCAGATACTCAACTAGCGAAACTAATCCGAATAAATAATCAAAAATTCGTGTCCGAAGATAATATCTGAAATAAATTGTTCCAGGAATTACACTTAACAATGCCACTCCAATACAGATCCAGTCGATAGTAGTTAGAGCTTCAACTATTGGTATAACAAATCCCTTTCTTGATTTGAAGTATTTCTCCTTGGAATGAAAAATTGATTAATCACAAGCTTGGTCACTTTTAACTGCTGAAAGCTGACAAGATTTACATAAATATTCACCACTACTCGTTTCTACGGTACATTTTTCACAGAAATTCCCTCTACAAAATGTACAGATATAAATGGGCGAACGTTTTTCACATAATTCACATAATTCGTGGCCTTTGTTTTGCTTCATCTTCAATTGTTCCATGTCAAAAATTTATTTTAATCTTTCATTCAATACAGTTTTTATTTTAATAATTGTAGAAAAATTTTTATGACACCGACTTAAATCTTGAATAGAGGGTTAAATATGTCACAAACCGTATCTCTTCCACGTCTGCTTGTTCAGGTAATAGTTGGCTTCATTATTTATGGTATTTTGTTTTTTGTACCAGCTGGTACCCTAGAATGGATGGAAGCTTGGATTTTTCTTAGTATTACTTTTCTTTATGTTATGGTAGTTATCTTATATTTTTGGCGGAAAGATCCTACAATTCTGTCGTCTCGAACTAAAGTTAAACCTGAAAAAGGTTTTGACACAATTTTTATAGTTATTTCGGTAATAGCCTTTTTCTCAATGTTTTTAATAACTGCATTTGGCGTAAATCCCGCACTAAGTGATTTATTTCAATGGTCAGATTTCAAGGTTCCGCTATCTTTAGAAATAATAGGATTTGGAGGAATTTTTCTTGCTTTTATCGTTATTTTCTTTGTAATGCGAGAAAACGTATATGCCTCAAAGCGAATCGAGGTGCAAGAAGGACAAAAAGTAATAAGCACTGGGCCTAATGCCTATGTCCGTCATCCCATGTATATAGGGTTCATTATCATGACCATCTGCTTTCCTATAGCATTAGGTTCCTTTCTTGCAGTACCCCCTGCGATACTAGTTATCACTCTTATTGTAATCCGGGCGACTTATGAAGAAAAGGCATTAATTGAAGAATTAGAAGGGTACAAAGAATACAAGGAAAAAGTACGTTATCGGTTAATACCAAAGATATGGTAAAGGCCTGTGATTATGACCCTTTTAGCAACTAATGAGTGAAATAGAGAACATTGGAGAGAAAAATATGGAAAAATGGATGAATATTGGAAAATCTTTTGAAGAAATACTTCGACCGCAAAGCTATCCACTTGCTGTTAAACTTGTGAAAGATGAATCTGAATTCCTTGAAAGAACAAAGATAATATATTTTCCATTTATATCGGATGCTTTGAAAATCGAAGATTGTGATATTGCTCTGATAGAAGGATGTATTTCTAATGAAAAAGAAATTCCACTTCTTAAAAAGATCCGGAAAAATGCTAAAAAGGTTTATGCATTAGGTTCTTGTGCTGCATTTGGAGGGATTCTCAGTCTCTCAAATTCAATTATCGCAGAACCAATATCTAGCTATATTGAAATTGAAGGAATAATACCAGGTTGTCCTCCTCCCATAAAACTATTTGGAAATCTTCTAATTAGATTAATAGAAAACAAAGAAATTAAATTATCTGAAAAAAATATGTGTGCTAGTTGCCCATTAAGAGAGGGTGTTGAAATTAATTTGACTAATGAGATAAATAAAATTAACCCAAATTTAGAGGAAATTAATCTTGATGACGAAAGTAAAGAATGTTTTTTAAAAAGAGGTATTTTGTGTTTAGGTCCGATAACTCGTGATGGGTGTGAATATAAATGTATAGAATATGGGATCCCCTGTGAAGGTTGTATGGGTCCAGTTTCAAAGGATTTTACGTCAAATATTATTAACCTTTTAAGTTTAATTCATTTTTCTGAGGATATACAATATTATAAAGGTTTATTTTATCGTTTTTCAAGACCAAAAATAAAATGGTGATGTTATATTGCTAAAAACAGTTGAAGTTTGTACCCGTGTTGAAGGGCATGGAAATGTAAATATATTAATTCAAGATGATAATGTTTCAGATGTTAATTTTGAGATTTCAGCATATCGAGGATTTGAAAAATTTCTAATAGGTAAAAGATTAGAGGATATGCCAAAATTAATATCTCGAATATGTGGTTTATGTTATGCATCACAAGCAATCGCTAGTTGCAAAGCAATTGAAAACTTATACGACATAGAAATTAGTGAACAATCTATTCTTTTAAGACGCCTATTGCTATGTGGAGAATTAATTAAATCGAATTGTATGCATTTTTTCTTCCAATCATTACCAGATCTCTTAACAATTTTTAATATAAGCCAAAAACTTAATTCTCACTATGATTTAATTAATTTTAATCCACAATTTCTGCAAAATTCACTATATATACTAACAGCAGCATTGCATCTAGGACAGACCTTTTTTGGAGTCCAAAAATGTTCAGACATAGCTTGAAATGCGATCATTACTAAAAAAGATAAGGGTATAAATATAATCCAAAACCAAACAAAGAAGAAAGCCCCAATTAATGAAAATATTAAAATTACAATAAGTACCAAAATCCATATGCTTATCGCGGTTTTTCTCTTAAGATTGTCAGGCATATTGTTTTAAATGCTTAACTAATTAATCTCCAGTTAATTATTTATTA
>JAHQWW010000071.1 GCA_029856365.1 Candidatus Hodarchaeota archaeon | reverse complement strand
TGGAGATACAGACGAAAATATGCTAGCAATATTTCAGAAAGCGATAGATG
The DNA here is from genome assembly GCA_029856365.1 of Candidatus Hodarchaeota archaeon. Taxonomy (GTDB): domain Archaea; phylum Asgardarchaeota; class Heimdallarchaeia; order Hodarchaeales; family Hodarchaeaceae; genus Hodarchaeum. The sequence goes on along the minus strand of JAHQWW010000071.1, from coordinate 19,098 downwards.
TAGGTGCAGAATTTGTATACGTTTGGTCATTAACCCTAAAACCTGGTAGAAATAAAATAAGTTTTCTCCGTACAATCCAAAAACATTATCCCCATCTTTTATCTAAATATCGGCAATTGTATGGAAACAACAATAAATATGGGACTTTAGATTATTTTCAATTAAAAAGGCTTAATCTTATCTATCCAGAGATAAAATCATTCAAATACAACCATGAATTTAGTCTTCCTTATACTTCAAAACGATATATCCCCCCTGGACGGATTGAGAATAATCTCCGACTCGTTGAAATATTGCTGAGAGCTGCCTACATTGCCTCCTGGATTATTCGAGAAAAATCCTCGGGTGAAACATACCAATTAAACAAAGCAGCAACTTTTCTGGAAAAACATCCCAAAGATGTTTTTGAGCTAGACAAGAGCGAATTTAGGAGATTAAACATTCCTCAAGCTGCCCATCCCTATATCATTGATTTTTTCTTAAATGGTAAAAGCACATTACTTGAAGAATTAGAAAAAAAAGCGTACAATATAGTATTAGAAAAACTTGAAAATTTGACATTATTTTCCTAAGTAAAATATCAGTAAAAGCTATTCGTTATGCCAGTAAATGGAATAATCCTCCCACGTACGAATAACATCCTTCAGCTCATTTAGATCTAGATAGTTATGAACTAAGACCTCCCGCTGCAATTCTATTGGTAATAAATGATGGTAGCGTTCATAAATGAACTTCTCAGTCTGCTCATATAGTCGATGTAATTCTTTCTCTGTAACGCTTTCTACTAGATTGTATAGATCCCTATATAGAGAATTAACGTTATTATAACTACTTGTTTCAAATTGAACCACATGGACTGGAAGATGGGGATCAGTTGTCGTAACAGGTTCAGGCTGTAACCATCTAATGCCTAGAGTGTCTGGGCCTAAAAATTTCAATATACGAAGAAGTGTCCTAAAGGGTGTGGATCCCATCCACGGTAGTAGACTATATCTGTTTCTTGACTCCTGCAATAAAACCTTCCTGTCTAACTGTTGCGCTTTTGCGAATAGACGTCCTTCTTCCAGACGAAGTCTTGCTGCTCTCTGAAGAAATGAATAACTTTGATCTTCAAAGAGAGAACGCCGCATTCGTTGAAGAACTCTGGTATGAACAGGAGCTAATCTCCCTGGCCATACATACAATGGTTTTTCATTTATCTTTTCTGCTAGCATAACCTTTTGTTTGGGATAAACTTGAGTTATTCGATAAGGATACCCCCCAATTAACAATTGATCACCTGGTTCAAGGAGTTGTTCAATATGGCCAATTTCATGTGTTCCCTCTTTGACTGAATAGTCAACTGCGTAGTCTCGAAATACAGCATAAAAGCGGTAGTTTCGGACAATTTTCTCTCCAGCTAAGCCAAGAATGAGTCCACCATCTTGAATTTGCTCTATATAATCATTGTTAATTAGATGGTTTAATAATACACGAAATTCGTTCATGTTAATATTTTTAAAAGGAGTCAGAGATAATACTCTTTTGGCTAACCCTTGAGGAGAAAGCTCGCCAGCTGCAGCTAGAATTGACATGGTTTGGTGGAATAATATGGAAAATGGCTTTTTGAGTGGAATAGCTGGTTCGATCCATCTTTCATCAAGATAGAGCTGCACAACAGCCATGGCTTGTAATAACCTAAAAGGGAGTTGATATACAAGAGGAGTACGCGGGGATTTAGGATTCTCCGAAATAGCAAATAACATCTCAGATGCATTATTCACTCGACCAGATCTTCCCAAACGTTGCACGAAAGTGGATACAGCATGAGGGCTATCAACATGAATAATTCTTTCAATGTCAGAAATATCAATACCTAGTTCTAGTGTCATAGTTGCTGCAACAACATGAGGAACTCCATTCTTTTCTTTCAAAAACTCTTCTGCATCTTCTCTTAACAGACCAGCAATACAGGAATGATGTGAATGGTAAACATCTGGTAAACCTTTTGATTCTGCAATCTCTCGCAATCCATGAGTTATTAACTCAGTTCGTTCACGATCATTCTGGAATATAATACATTTTCTTCCTAAAGTTAAATCAAAGATCCATCTATGGGACGGGAGGTCAAGGCCGCGTGGTGGGGGTTGGCCTCTCATCTTTGCTTGGTACCATGTTGTTTCGGTAAAATGTTCAATACCAATTCGAAGCTTTTTCGAGGGTTCATTTGTTATCGGAGTTACAACAGGTAGAGTAGTACCTGATGCTAACCACTGTTCTGCATAGGAATAATCACCAAGAGTAGCTGAAAGACCTACTCGTCGTGGTGTAATTCGGGTTGTATACTCTTGAAGACGTTCGAGTTGACAAATAACCTGTCTTCCTCTATCAGATAATTGAGGCATGAATGCATGAACTTCATCAATAATAATGAATCTTAAATCACCAAAAAGTCTACGTAAATTAGCAGTACGATTAATCAATAAGCTTTCTAATGATTCTGGAGTTATTTGCAATATTCCGCTTGGATTTTGTACTAATTTAGATTTATGACTCTGTGGAACGTCTCCGTGCCATCGCCAAACTTTTATGTCTGCCTCTTGGAGGAGATCTTCGACTCGCTGGAACTGGTCATTAATAAGGGCTTTTAATGGTCCGATATATAAAACACCGACGCTTGTGGAAGGGTTTTGATCCAATAGAGTCAAGATGGGAAATAAAGCAGCTTCAGTCTTCCCACTAGCAGTCCCAGTTGCTAACAGAAGATGATGAGGACTGTCGAAAATGACTTTACAAGCCTCTTCTTGAATTGGTCTAAAAACCTCCCATTGTTGCCGATAAATCCACTCTTGAATCCATGGAGCTAATCGATAGAATTGATCTGAGGCCAGATCCCTCACCAGCTTTGGATAATATCTTTAACTTCTTCCAAATCCAAATAATCATCCATCAATGTCTGCTGTTGGAGATTCATCGGAATATATTGATCAAATTTCCGCCAGACAAAGATCTCATCCTCTTTGATAAGTTCAGAAGGTGATTTAATTCTACTACACAATTTCTTAATTACTAATTCAAGATTATCTCTTGATTGATCCTCTGCTTCAAATAAAAAGAAATAGGGAGATTGTTGACTTATACTTCTGATCCCCAATTCTTCAGAATGGAATTCTAATATTCTTCCGATTGTACGAAATGAAATTGATCCAGCCCAAGGGATAAGGACAAATTTATGGCCAGCAAGTTGGAAAAGCACTCGTTTATCCATCTCTACTTTCCGAGCTAGTGTTCTAACCTGTTGAATCCGTTCAATGGCACTGGGCTGCAAATAAGGATAAAATTTGTCTTCAAAAAGGATTTTTCGCATCTGTTGAAGGATCCTAGTATGAACAGGAGCAATTCCTCCAGGCCAAAAATATCTCGTACGACCACCCACTTTTGATACTATTATTATTTTTTGATCTGGATAGATTTCTTTAACTTCCCAAGTATATCCTGCTAGAGGAAACCGATCACCTGGAAGAAATAACTGTCCAATTTTACCTATTTCATCAAATGACTCTTCTGCATCCTTTACCGTCCATTCCACCACATCAGGGAAGACGGCATAGAATCGATAGTTACGTATAATTCGTTCACCATCTAAACCAATAATTAACCCTCCATCTTCAATCTGCTCGATGTGGTTCAATTCAATAAGATGACGAATGAGAATACGATAATCGTCTTGAGAAACGTGTTGAAATGGTGTTAATGATAGTACGCGTTGAGCAAGAGCCTGAGGAGAGAGTTCACCTGCTGAAGCGAGAGAAGACATTGTTTGGTGGTATAATAAACTAAATGGAGATTTTAATTCTTGGATTGGTTCAATCCAACGCTCTTCTAAATATAAATTAATAATTGCAATTGATTGGATTAATTCCCATGGAATTAAGTAAGGTAGTGGTTTATTATCTGATGGTTCTTCTTCTGAATGAATAAAAAGTATTTCAGATACATCAGCTTTTTTTCTACCTGATCGCCCTAGACGTTGTAAAAAGCTGGATACTGTTCGTGGGGATCCAATTTGAATAATTCTTTCCAGAGATCCAATATCAATCCCTAATTCCAAGGTAACTGAACATGCTGTTACAGAAGGGATGTCTCCTGCTTTCATGATTGTTTCAGCTTCTTCTCTTAGAGTAGCTGAAATACTTCCATGGTGAATATAATACCGATTTGGGTATTTTTTTTGATCAGCAATTGCTCTTAGCGCATTGATTGTAGTTTCTGCTCTTTCCCGTGTGTTAGTAAAGATCAAACATTGACGATTTAACGTTTGATCAAATAAATACAAATTTGAGGGATATGGCTCAGAAGAGGGTTCTGAAGTAGGAGCAATTAATTCACCAGCCTCACTATATTGCATTATTCCAGAGGGGTTAGGATTAGGATCAATAAAATTCTCAACAGCCAATCTTATTCTTTTGATTAATCCTTGGACCTTTGGAGTATTCACTGGAATATTGGTACCTGAACTTAACCACTTTTCTGCAGAACTATAATCGCTTAGAGTTGCTGAAAGACCTATACGACGGGGATGATATCCAATGATGTTCCCTAGGCGTTCTAATTGACATAAAATTTGAATCCCTCTCTCTGCGTTCATAAAGACATGGACTTCATCTATAATCACAAATCGGAGATCACCAAACATTCTACGTAAATCTTGTTGTCTGTTTATTAACAAACTTTCCATAGATTCGGGTGTAATTTGGAGAACACCATTGGGATTTTCAATTAGTTTTCTTTTCAGATTTCGAGGGATATCACCGTGCCAAGGCCAAGCTGAAATCTCTGCTTCCTCTAATAATTCCTCTATACGGTTAAATTGATCGTTAATTAAAGCTTTCAAAGGTGAGATGTAAAGTATTCCAATACTTGCAGGGGGATCTTCATGAATTAGTGTTAAAGCAGGTAAAAAAGCTGCTTCTGTCTTTCCACTTGCGGTACCAGTCGCTAATAGTACGTGGGTTTTTGTAGTAAATATCGTTTGAGCTGCAGCTATTTGAATTTCACGTAATTCCTCCCATCCATGCGAGTAAATCCATTCTTGAATGAATGCAGGAAAACGGCTGAAGATAGCGTCACTCATAAGGTAAATTCCTCATATTCCGTTCCTTGTACAGATTCATCTAACTGGCTTGGAACTTGTGGTTTGAAGTCTTCTCCATGAATTAAACCTAAGAAGGATTGTTGTGGATTTCTTCTTAAGACATTTAATAAGATAATGAACTCCCGAACAAATTCACGAGGAGTAAGGAGTTTATCAGCTCCAATGCGACTGACTATTACTTTAATGAATTCTTGAAGCTCATCATTAGTTAAGAATGCTTCATATTTATAGTGGAGAGCATGAACATTCATAACACGAGTTAAAAGTACAAAAATCTCTTCCAAGGTTAACCGTTCAAGTTTTATAACGGGGCCTGATATATCACGCAAACCATTTTTAGTAAACCGACTTTCAACGAGACGAGAATGGAGTGCTTCATAACTATAGAGACCTCTTCGTCTATCTTCAAGAAATTGGGGTGTTCCTCCAACAAAAATTCCTAGATATTCAGCTTTTCCTTGCATAGTGTCATTATACATTGTTAACAGTTTTTCATAGTTATTAGTCCGCGATTGAGTATGAGTTATCTTATACAAGTTGACAGCTTCATCAAAAAAGATTAATAATCCTTTATATCCAATTTCTGTGACAAATCGTGCCAATAATTTGATATAATCATACCAAGAATCATCATCAACAATGATACTAACACTTATGCTATTTCGTGCCTCAGTTTTTGTAGTATATTCCCCTCGTAACCATCGAAGTGCCTTTTCTTTTGTTTCTTCCTCACCTAGTTTATGACCTCGCCAATATGTTGAGATGACGATAGCAAAGTCGAAGCCATGAACGAGATCTTTTATATTATTTACGGCATTTATTATCTCTGTTTCCACCTGATCAACAAAAACAGGATCAGTAGGTTTGATTCCTTTTTCGGTGATCACTGTGGATTGGATCTTGGATATCCATTTCTCTAAAATAGCTGTTAATGCGCCACCACTAGGACGTGTTTTTGTGGACATATTTGAAATGAGCTCACGATACGTAGCAACACCTTTGTTTCCTGCTCCAATGAATCGTCGAGCTGGGGATAAATCTACATCAGCAACCACAAAATCCCGATCCATTGCATAGTTTCTTAGGAGTTGAATTAAGAAACTCTTTCCCGATCCATATCGTCCAATGAAAAACCGAAAAGCTGCACTACCAACTTCAATGTTTTCCAAATCTTCTAATAATGATTCTATTTCCTCTTTTCGGCCTACAGCTATGTGTTCTAAGCCTATACGAGGTACTACACCAGCACTCAAGGATTTAAGTATTGTCGCTGATACACGTTGAGGTATCCTTTTCTTTGACATCATTACATTACGTCCTTCCAAGTAAATATGATAGGATCTTACTTACACCATAATATCTTGATAATTGACTTAATATTATCTAAATACTCATCTATTAGTTTAAGGAGTTCACCATCTATTATTACATCATCTATGATCTCAATTGCAGTTTCGTTTATTGACTCTATTATCGCTTCTGGTAACGTCCCAGTTTGTTCAGCTATTTGATTTAATTGCTCTTTAGGGTTTTCACTGGTTATTAATATCGTTAAAATTCTTAATTGAAGATCAGTCAATTTTAATCTGAATAGTTCCCACTCATCTGGTTCGCTTGCTTCTACTTCCTGAACAGATTCTTGATTAACCATTACTTCAACTTCTTCTTGAACTTCTTCTAACGCTGGTACAGATTCTTCCTCCTCAAACTCAAATGTATCTGAGCTTGTTAAAAGGATTTGAATTTCATCAGATTCTTCGGTTAATGCTTTTATTTTAGTTTGGTCTACACCTAGATCGCCACTTTGAACCTGTAATGCTATTTTAGAATATTTAGGGGTGATGTTTGTGGCATTTAAGTTATCAACAAAATAATGATCAATTAATGCTTCAACTTCAGGATCAGGAATTTCAGCCTTTAATCGGGTTTTGGTTGTATCTAACTCGATATCACGAAAACGATTATGGATAAATCTTATGGTATTATCTAAAAAATTTAAGAATTGTCGTGTGTAGCTTTTTACCTCCATAATATCGATATCACCAAAATATCGGGCGAGAACAAAGGGGATTCTCCTTTTCTTGGTTGGGTGATAGAATTCAAACAAAGATTTTTTGTACTTTTGCAAATAGTATTGATTCACTTCATTTAGGATAGTACTAACGTGTTGATCCATTGTGAGCCGAACAGATTTGTTTAATCTGGTATAGGGTAAAAAATTAAGATATCCTACGAGCTCATAGATCATTTTGATTGGAATTTTGTTAAATACTTCATGATGATACTGAGAAAGTAGGAGTTCCGTTAATTCATATCGGAGATCTCTTTGTTCTCTCCTATCTAATCTTTTTAAGATATTATGATAGAGTTTTTCGATACCATCAACAGGAATTTCTTTTAGTATTGAATATTCCACGATCCACTCAGGTAAATATTCATCCAATTCAGGATTATCAATACGATAATATTCCCAGATAGCTAATAATCGTTTATAACCCTCCTGATGATCCTGGGTTCCAATATCATTGATAATTTCATAAATATATAAAATAATGTACCCAATCTGAGTAGAAAGAAAATTTCCATTCCTGATGTGGTTACGCCAATAAAAGTACCATTTCAACTGAGCTTTTGTCATATCTTGATAATTTGGTTGAAATTGGTAGAGAGGAACAGGTTTAGCGTTATCGTCATCTTCAACTCTGTCAACATATTTCTGAGCTGCATCAATGAAGGATAATTCTGTCTCACGTTCTGTTTGACTCAACTCATTGATAAATTTCGTAAATGTGGTTTCAATTACTTTTTCGATTTCTCTTTCTAATATACTAATATGAGGAAGGGCTGGAAAACGATAATACTTACGTAGTTTACTTTCTGTTGTGCTTACAACCTCGGAGATGAAAACAAGAAGAGGTAGCGATTTTGTGTAGGATAAAACTTCAATAGTCTTAGTAAGATAACTTTCATCCTTGAGTGCTCGATCAAAAACGAACCGTGTGACTTTATCAGGTTTAAATTTCTCTAATAAGCCTATATTTTCATTCTCATGATAATATCGATCAATTGCATCAAGTACTTCAGGTATTATTTCATTCATGACATTGGGTTTCGACACATAAAATGAACTACTTCTTATACTGTTATTTGTCAGAACATTAATCCAATCAATTGGCATTTCTTTAAATGAGCGAGGGGGAAATAATGTCAGTATTGAATCAAGACATTCAAGTGTGTATTTTGAATGAAATTTGAATAATTCCTTTAGTATAGTCCTTTGATCATAATGACATTTATGAAGAAGAATATAATCCGTTATCCAATCAATCAAGTAACGATCCAGTTTAGGATGTTCTTTTCGATAATGAATCCAAAGGTCCCGTAAAATGCGATAGCCTTTTTCTTTATCTTCATAATCAAGTGCTTGATAAATATAAAGAAAAATATATGACAAATCGGTTGGATAATAATGTCCGTTTTCGATTTCTGACACCCAATAATCGTACCACCTCTTTTGATCCTCATTCAGGGTGTCTAAGGTTGGCCAGTATTGGTCAAATGGTACGAATTTGGGAGTTCTAAGAGACTTCTCTACTGAAGTCGTTTTGAAGTCAGAAGGTTGTTTTTCTGTTTCTCTATCGTTATCTTCTCCCTTTAACTCTTCAATTCTCTCTCGAATTCTGGATGCTTTCTTAAAGTCCAGAGAGTGAGCAGCGAGCTTCATCTTAGATTCAAGTTCACTAATATCTTCTTGATTTTCACTAGTTTTGGAGATGATTTTTTTGATTTCAATGGGGATTGGTTTCTTATTGTCAATACTAACCTGTGAATTCACTTCAGGTTCTATGATAGATATTTCGATTTGTTTCTCTGGCGTGAAACCAATTTCAAAATCTGCAAAGACTGGTTGTTTTTGATCCAGTTTTCTTCTTGGTTGGAGTCTTCCTTCATATTTCTTTAGTTCTGTTTGAACAATTTCTCTGATGTGATCAGGAAGTGGTCTTGGATTTACTTCTACTTTCCCTCGATATTTCACAATTAGGCTTAATTTTTTTTCAGTGTATTTCATTATATCAGTTAAAAAATTCACCATTGGTTTATTAGAAGCAAGCCAATCAATATATTCCTGCTTAATATCATTGATATTTGCTGTTTCTTTTACAATGGCGAAACTCGTTTGCGGCGGAAATATTTTAAGAAATTCTTTATTTTCATATTTTAAAAAGCGTTTGTTGACGTTTTTTAAGATTTTAGGAAGAATTTTCTCCATAATCTTGGTATTCCCTCTTTGACAGAACTTACTTCCTTGGATCGAGTTATAAACTAAGTAATTTATTAGTTTAAGGGGGAAACTGTAAAATAGACATTCCATATATTGGTTTAGAAAAATTAATATAGATTCTGAATCAGAAATCTTCCCTACCTTTCCTATGAGGGAATCTTCTGGCATTAGTATCTTCTTTCGTCTTGGAGAATAGTATCCAAGGACAATTGCTACAATCCAATAATTAATTTCTTTTGGAGATATTTGAAGGATTGATTCGATTTCCTCCTCATTAATATATCCTAATATTGATTCAAATGAGGTTATTTCATCAATTTGGACATACAATTCAGTTTGAGTTTCTATCTGGATTATAGATTTTTCGGAGGAAATCTGAAAAGAAAAGTAATCTCCAATGTTAAGGATAGAGTTGCCTTGAAAAGCTATAATAATTCTCGTTACCTTCACAGGAGAAACATCTGCGAATTTTTTGGGGATAGATAACGGAGAATCTCCTATTTTTTGTGTTTTATCCCGAAAATTCTCTGCAACAATTGTTATAGTTGTTGACATCGAAAGATGCCTACCGTACAACTCATAAGATTCTTTTTACTCAATCAACTCTAATTAATACCGTGTTCAGAGTTAGAGAGAGAACTTTATTTCAATAAGAGGATAATATGGATAAGTGTTTATAATATTATTACACACCTTCTTCAATATCAGAATGACTCTGAACCCTATCTAGAGTGTGAAAACATCCATTAGATGTCAATCATCATCAAAATTTTGATGAGAAGTCTTTTAAAAAGGTTAATAACATGATCATAAGATGATATAGTTATATATCAAGATTACTCTAATATCAATTGTGTAAATGATTCCTGTAAAAGCTTTTTAACATCTTGGATATTTGTATTCGGAAATTTTACTCCAGATCAAGTAAAAATCCAACACTGAAAAGAAAAACACATTTGATTCAACAAGAATTCCGATGGTACTCCTTATGATGATAAGATGCTAGTGAAAGATCCTAAATATTCCAAAAAATCCTTCTTTCTAATTAATATTGCTTATGATTTATCTTCTGATATAGAACTCATGTCTTTTATAAGCTTATTCTGAAAAGTATAAGGAGGACTTGTTTTTCATTAATTTATGAATCTGAAACCATTAGGGTCAAATCAAATCTAAAAGGAAAATACTGTTCTAAAGTTAGTACAGGCTGAAACTGTATTAAAACAGCAAAGATGGGTAGAAAGATTTAAAATAAGTACATGTATAAAAGAATCATATTTTAATCTCTGAAAGCAGAAATATAATGGCAAGGAAAAACCTATGAAGAGAATATTTTCTTTTTTAGTCATTTTACAATTATCTTTACTTGCAGTCATTTCAATGAATACCTATGCAATACCTCAGATCGATACTAATATTACCAATGGTCAAATCGAAAAAAGTGTACAAAATCAATATCCTCCAAAATCAATCACCATAATTAATGGTATGGCAGGAAAGTTTGTGCCTACATTTCATCCGATGTACGACACACATTCATTATTATCGCTACCCTTCGATACACTTGTAGAAGTAGATCCCGTAACAGGTGATGTAATTCCCGTTCTAGCCAAACAATGGGTTGTAACGAATGATAGTAAGCAGTGGACTTTTTATTTAAAAGAAAATATTATGTGTCATGATGGATCACTATTCAATGCTTCAGCAGTTGTAGCAGCATTCAATATGATCCTTGATCCAACTACATTGTTGTGGTATGATCCAGAAAAACCGAACGAGGCAATTTATGACTATTTTACAATGCCTCTTGAATCAGTACAAATTATTGATGAATATACAATCCGTATCAATTTTTCAATGCCCTACTCCCCTTTCATACGAATTCAAGCAGCTAAAATTCGATTTCCCTCATTCTCAAGTTATCCTGAAATTAATATCGAGGAATTTAACTGGCCAATCGGAACAGGTCCTTATGTCTTACAAATGATCACCCAGGAAGACAATTATTATAATTATACGTTTAAAAAATTTCCAAATTATTATCGTGGGGATCCTCCTTTTGAAACGATATATTATCTCTTATATTGGTCATTAGAAGATGCTGTAGAAGCAGTGCTAGATCAAAAAGGAGAAGTAGGCCCGTTCATATCCTCTATTTGTAATTATTCAGATTTAAATCTAGATTATTGGAAGCTAGTATATCACTATCCCCGAGGTATGGTACTTGGTTTTCTTAATCATCAAAAACCAGAGCTTACCAAAGTTGAGGTCCGTCTTGCATTAAACTATGCAATTAACAAAGAAACATATCTAAAACAACAAAAGAATCGGTTCCCTCTAAAATATTTCCTTGCCAAAAACATAATTCCAGATGACACGTTAGGGAATGCCTCTATTCTGAGTCTTTCTTATGATCCCGAACATGCTAATATCCTTTTAGATAAAGCTGGTTATCCACGAAGAAGTGAACTAGATGGCTACCGTTTTTCTCTAAAAGTTGCTGGAGTCCCTTGGATGAAAGATGATATTATACAATTTGGGAATTATCTAGATGAAATTGGTATATTATGTATTTATTCGATTTCTGATAGCATTGATTGGTATAATGACTTTTATCGAGGAGATTATGGCATTTATTTCGTATCATGGGGTTTTAGTGGAGATTGGGGTTATGACTTATACTCCCTGCTCAATACACAAGGTTCAAACAATATTGGGACCCAAGTATCAGATTCTATCCTGGAATCTTATACTTCATTGATTATACAAACTCCGGTGAAACAAGAAAAACCTTTTTACCTCTCCAAAATATTACAGCGTGTACATGAATATGTACCTCATATACTATTAGCAGAATTTGAGCATGGATATCTAAAAACAGCATCAGTTGAGTCTTATATTTGGGTGGATCCAATCCCTGAAGGAGGAGTATATTTTAATTTTATCAATAGTCCGAAAATTACTCCAAAAATAATCGAGAATATAGAAATCATCAATCAATCTATTTATTTTCCTTTTACTGATGGAATAATAAATACAAAAAATCAACTCACAGTGACTTCAGAAATGAGTACTTCTTTGAATACATTCAATCTTAATCGTAAAGAAAGAGGGAAATACTTTAAAACAACAGTTGATAACCAAAAAGAAGAATATCTGTTTCGTTGTTATTATGAGCCTAGTGAAATTGTTATTTCTGGAGAAGAGGAGATTCCAGTATTTCAATGGGATGATCAATCTGCAGAGTGGAATGAAATACAATCAATAGTGAGAAATTCAAGCCTTCAATATGTTGAGATTAAAGTAAAAGGAGATATTCTACTTCGTGTAGGAACAGAAATTATAGAAAAAACCTTTAAATATTTATTTGGAATATCAATAGTCTCGGGGTTAATCATAGCAGTTGCCACTGTCACTATTTATTATAATTATAAGCAGGTAAATTATTTAAGGAGGAAGTATGAATTAAAATGAACTCACTTGATGGAAAGAAAGATTTTTCCCTTATAAAAGATGATGAATTTTCAAATCAGTATACTTTTCCTACCTTAATCCGAAGATTATTCCCTTCAGGTATGTCAAAAATGCAGAGTGAAAAAGAATCTATACAATATGATGAAGTTCTCAAGGGAAAACCGCTTCAAGTATATTGGTACCTTATAACGCATGGAGCTGCTGGTGTACGTGAAATTCAGAAATCATTAAACTTTTCTTCACCAGGCATAGTTTCATATCAACTCAACAAGCTGACCGAATTGGGAATTATTTCAAAACATGAGGAATCAGAAAAATATTATATAAAGGAGGAAGTTAAATCTGGTATTCTTGGTTTTTATATTCGTTTTGGGTATCGAATGATCCCCCGTTTTTCGATCTATCTCAGTTTATTTATCTGTGGATTTTTTGCTTTTTTTATCTTATCATTCATTATGGGTGATGATTTTATCACACATCCTGGAAGTGTCCTACTCTTTGTATTTCTAACAATAGGAACTCTGGCATTCGTTTTTGAATCATTAAAAATGTGGGGAATTCGACCAAATTGAAATCTTTCAGCAATTTTTTATAATTTTTTTCTAATTCTTAACTAGTGTTCTAACTTTGGTACAGTAAATAATAAGTTGTATAAATGTTAGAACATTAGAAAACCATGAATAAGTATATATATTGGTTTTTGTGACAATTGAGACTAATATCTTTTGTAAACTTTGCAAATCATGCTTTGTAGGATGATTAAAAATACAAAACAGGTGAAAAGCAAATGATGAAGAAAAAATGGTTATTAATTATAGGAATTACTTTTGTATCATTCTCATTAGGACAAGGAATAAATCCTGTTACTACTGAAAATCTAGATTTAGATGATTTAGTGTATTCCACATTCTTGGGAGGATCAGCGATTGATATTGGAACCGCAACAATTCAAGATAGTCAAGGAAATATCATTATCGCAGGATTAACATATTCAACGGACTTTCCTGTAACTTCTGGGGCATACGATGAAACCCATAATGGAGGTGTGGATGTGTTTGTGAGTAAATTTTCCCCAGATGGGTCATCATTAATTTTCTCAACATATATTGGAGGAAGTGAAGACGAGTTACATCATTATTCACAAGACCATTGGGCGTCACAAATTGCGATTGCAGTTGATTCTTCAGATAATATTATAGTTCATGGACCAACACATTCATCTGATTTTCCCGTGACCCCTGGTGCATATGATGATACATATAGTGGAACAGGAGATATGTTTGTTCTTAAATTAGCAGCAAATGGATCTGATCTCTTGTTCTCTACATATCTTGGTGGATCCGATGCGGAAGAGAACGCTCGCAGCTTGGCTGTAGATGAAGCTGATAATATCTACTTGTCAGGATTTACCGAATCAACTGACTTTCCAACAACACCAGACGCGTTGAATACAACACATAACGGGGAATGGGATGCTTTTGTTTCAAAATTAGCATCGAATGGCTCCTTACTCCTTTATTCCACTTTTTTTGGGGGTTCGATGCAAGAAGTTTACTTAAACATCTTATTAGACACTGAAAATAATATCTATATTTCTGGGCAGACATACTCTCTAGATCTCCCAATCACATCCAATGCTTTTGATCCTGTGGGTAAATCAGTTGGGGATTACAATTGTGATGGATTCATTGCAAAAATATCACTGGATGGATCCGAACTGCTGTATTCGACGTATGTAAGCGGTTCTGCCCCCGATACAGTTTTTGATATGGCTGTAGATGGATCTGGAACAATGTACTTGGCAGGGTTTACATGTTCTTCAGATATAGAAATCACCTCGAATGCGTTTGATAAGACATTCAATTCCATAGAAGGGGTCGATGATGGTATTTTAATGAAAATAGCTTCAAGTGGAGAATTGCTCTATTCCAGCTATCTTGGAGGTTTAGATTTAGATGTGTTTGAAAAAATTCTTCTAGATAACCAGAACAATATTTATCTATTGGGTGTCTCTGCGTCTGACAATTATCCAACAAGCTCAAATGCCTATGCCACAACAAACAAAGGAGATTTCGATTTTATAATTACGAAAATGCCATCAAATGGTTCCTGCATTTTGTATTCCTCATATCTAGGTGGAAGTGAATATGAACCCACTCTGTGGCAGAGTGGAATTTGGGGGCCGAATAAACCTGATTATCTACTTCTTAGTGAGAATTCCGTGGTTATTGTAGGTAGCACCGATTCCGCAGATTATCCCGTAACAAACAATGCATTGAATAAGACATTGAATGGCCAATCCGATGTCTGTATATCTCAATTGAATTTTACGGATCTCCCAACTCTCCCACCATCTCCTACAACCACTCCAGTGGAAGTGAATTTCCCAAGTTTCATTTATCTTCTCAGTGCTACAGGTGTGATAATCTCTTTCCGCAAAAAGCAAAAACGATGAAACCTCAATAAATCCAACAAGCATATCAGAACCGAAAAGAGATGAGATTTATATCTCTCTTCCTTTCATTTCACCAGTAGGAATGATAATCGTTGTATGAAAAAGAAAATAATTTCGCTTCTCACTTTTTATTTATTCTTCATCATCTTAAGACTAGTGATGTTAAATGTAGTTTCCTCGATTAAACAGAACAGATTGATTTTAATCAGTTACTTCGTTTATATTTCTTCGAAACCAATTTCAACGATTGAAGTGTGATATTCCTTCATTGAAGATAAAACCATTAGATCAACCCCCTATAATTGATGGATACTCTAGTTTGTCTCTCTTTGAATTTGTTTGCTTTTTTTAACCATCTTTTTTGAAGCTATTTTACATTTTGGTTATTTTAGTACTTCTTTCTCTGTTAAATCCTTAAATACATTTTCAAATCACTGATATGGCTATCCTTACTGGGGGAGGAATATTTAAGAGAGCTGCTTTAAAGCACTAGTGATACCTTCCAAGAAAAATTCGCATTAAAACGATGGGACTCAAAACATTCAGTGAGAGGCGGCGATAAAGTCGACGATTATGCCGTTGGTGGAATCAGATACTCACAATGAAATTTCACGTAATTTCTGTTCGTATGCTTTTTCAGTGATTTGATAGGTCTCTTGATCCAATAATAGATCACCAATACATTCCAATGCTATTTCGTTAATTGATTCAATAAGGGTTTCTGGAAGTCTGTTTTGGCTATTAGCAAATTTTTCAAGTGCAATTTTTGGTCTTGAAGACTTTAAGAGGATTTTCAATGCATCTAAAGAAGTTATCTCCAATCTTGCTACGAAATACTCCCATTCTTCCCCTTCAATTTTATGTTCAATTATTTGGGGCCGGGAAACAATGCTAGGGGTCTCTTCTTCTGTTACGTCCAATGATAATAATGAAGTAACAGCCAACGATTCCTTTGCAAGTCTGCTGACATCTTGAAGATTAATACTCATTATCTTTGCGAAATTTTCTAATTCTTTTTTGATAATTTGACGCAAAGGATAATCTTGAAGCCAAGAGAAATAAAGATACAAAGATCTCAATGTAAAAGCTGTAATTGCCCCCTGCGCAATATAATCTTTAACATCATTAGCCTTTGCTTTCACAATTCTGGAGAATCCTTTCTCATTCTCAAGAAATCTCTGGAATTGTTTTATCTCTACTAAGTGTTCTATTGGTAAGTGATTATCTTCGAGATATTTCACATATTTCTTGACTCCAATATAATCTGGTTGTTGTATTTGTCGCCTATGAGTCGTGGTGTCAACTTTACAACCTTTAAGAGAATCCAACCAGCTTGGATACGACTCAAACAGGTTGCCTGAGAGTCTTAAATCACGAAGGTTAGGTAAATATTGAAGAGACTTAGGTAATGAAGAAAGGAGATTATTCTGTAAATCTAGAAACCATAAATTTTGAAGATGACCACTCGAAATTTCTGGTATCTCTGTCAATTGATTGCTATTCAACCAAAGCTTCCTTAATTGTTTGATCTCATACACCCGAGGAGGGACTTCAGTAAAAAAATTGTTATTAATACGTAATTCTTTAACGTTGAGTTGAACATCTGGTAACGCTTTAAGCTTATTTTGCCAGAGTGAAATTACGCGTACATTTTTCCAACCACTAATAGTTTCAGGTAGTGTTGGAAGATTATTGATTGGCAGACCGAAAACATCGAGATGTATCCAATTCCCAATACTTTCAGGAACATAACCAACATTGTTATGTTTGAGATACAGCTTCTTCATAGGTAGATTACCTATGGAAAACGGTAGTTCGGTAATTTTATTCCCTGCAAGATGTAATCGCCAAACCTTATCCAAAACCCCAATATCTTTAGGTATTGATTCAATCCTATTTTCCCAAGCTTCCAAAAGTTCCAAATTCTTTAGGGTTAAAATCGGATCTGATATTTTAGTTAGATAATTTCCCCCCATATGAAGAGCATTTAGTTCAGTTAAATTTTCTATACTTTCCGGGATATAATCAAGTTTTAGATTGGAAATGGATAATTTTATTATATGATTGCGCTGCTCAACATAACCATTTCTTCCATATCCCACCTTATCAACTTTTAGTAGTTTTTGACCTGAAATATCACTAATTTCTGATAAAAAACTTTTTTCTTTGGGATCCATATATCATCTACTTACTTTATCAGATTCTCAGAAGGTACAACACTAAATCATACCACTATTAGTAAAAGTGAATATGTATTTCTATAGCTAATAATAATCATCCTTTAGGGAAAATTTTGACTGAAAATTCAATAAATGTATTATTAAAATACATCTCATGCCTGTTTTGTGGTGAGGTCAATGGAAAATAAGTATTCATTTATTCCCTATCACTTTAAAACATATTCCAAGGAGGATATGAATAGACGATCCCAAGAAATGTATCATTTTGCCAATTCTCGTAGATCAATACGGGATTTTTCAGATAAGCCTTTTCCACGAGAAATCGTTGAGAATATTATCAAAACTGCTGGTACGGCTCCCTCGGGGGCAAATAAACAACCTTGGACGTTTGTTATTGTAAGTGACCCTGTTCTCAAACATAAGATTCGAGTAGCTGCAGAACTTGAAGAAAAAGAATTTTATGAACGTAGGATTTCAAATGAGTGGCGTCAAGACTTAGCTCCTTTAGGAACCACTTGGAAAAAACCGTTTCTAGAAATAGCTCCTTATTTAATAGTCGTTTTTCAACAAAAGTATCGATTGGATGAATTCAATAACAAACGAAAAAATTATTATGTAACTAAAAGTGTTGGAATTGCTGTTGGGATACTCATTATGGCCATCCATAATGCAGGCTTAGCAACATTAACACACACCCCTATCAGTATGAATTTTCTACGAGATCATTTAAACCGACCTGAAAACGAGAAAGCGTTTGTAATAATGCCTATTGGATATCCAAAGGAAGAGGTAACTGTTCCTGATATAAAAAGAAAAAAGTTATCCGAAATTTTGGTCTGGTCTTAAATCAAAAGATCTACTTTTAAATTTGTATAAGAAAAGATATTATGTGAGTAAAATGGGAACTCCTCCGTGGCGTATCAATGAAGTACTGGACAGAGCACAAAATGGGCCAGTCTGTTTAGAAAAAGATTTCGACCTCAAATTCTTAGTCCCTGAATTGCGGAGGATTATCAAGGATTACGATATAAATTTTGACCCTGCGACACCAGTTCCAGAGGATGACACTCAGGTAGATAATCTTTGGGATGCCGCAAAAGATCTTTATCTAACAGTGGGAACTCTTTGCACAGATACTCATCGGAGGATTTTATTTACCGAAGAGGAGATGAATGAGGCTCTCGGAAACTACCCTGGTAAGTTCACATTGGGATTTGGACGTGATTCAAGAGAGATTTCAAATAGACAAATCGCGGATCCTCGTAAGCCTTTCTGCATGTTTACACCTGACATAACATGTGATGAAGATCTTTTTGTTCCAATGAGTATGGCCTACCTGCAGGAGCCTCTAGCAGGCGGAGTCTGTGCACCCATCCTTGATGAGATAGAGGGAACGCCCATTCGCTCGGGATACCCCTCAGAAGTAAAGGGATCTGTTTCTCATGCTATGATGTTCCGGGAGGCCGCCCGAAGAGTGGGTCGTCCTGGAATTTTTCTAAAAAGTGTTGGAACTGCGGAATCGGATGCTGCGCAAATTGCAGCAAGTAATCCTGAATGGGGAGAGAGATTAACT
>JAHQWW010000198.1 GCA_029856365.1 Candidatus Hodarchaeota archaeon | reverse complement strand
ATTTTCAGAGGCTAGTCAACGAATCTCAGTTACAATTTCAAAATTTACGTTCTTATAAGAGTACTCCGAAATTTCAAGATGTATCAAACTATTGGGAAGATATTCTACAAGAATTCTACAAACTAAAGATTTCTGAACCTCATAAAATGGAATTTATAGAATTCTATCAAGTTTGGAAAAAAATTATTGTTTCGAATTATGTGGAAAGACTAAAAACAACTGAAATAAAATAGAATACACATTAATGTGATAAACATGGAGATGGACATTGATCAAGAGTACAAACTATTGAAATCAGAAGTTTTGAGCCTTAAAGATTTACAACAAGCCCTCAACCAATCTTTACTTAGACTTGAAAGATATCAACTTACAAAACAGGGTTATATTGCAGATAACTATCGGATAATAACTCTTCAATTACAAGATATGAATTTAAAGACTTTACCAACCATAATCAAAGAATTCACAAGTTTAAGAACATTAAGACTTGGTAATAATCAACTTGAAGCTCTTGATCTAAACATTCTCAAAAATTGTTCTGAGCTGAGAATATTAGACTTAAATCATAATAAACTCCAAAAAATTGATCTTACTCCTCTTCAGGAGTGTTTTCAGCTAAGGAACTTGATATTGGAATCAAATCAGCTTCAAACGATCGATCTCACTCCCCTCAAACACTGTCCCCAATTGCACTTGTTAGATTTGGGACAAAATAACCTCCAACATGTAAATCTGGATTTCTTACACCACTCTAAGGCATTATGGTCTCTTGATATCTCAGACAATCCTCTGACTTCCTTAGATATCACACCACTCCTCTCTCTCCCTAGGTTAGAGCTTTTTACAATCGATGATGATGTTTCCCTCGAAGCTTTTCCTGTGCCTCGTGATTATACCAACAATCTTCATTGGTTTATCAGTGAGTATCTCCCCCGAGTGAAATGGATCATGACCAAGGAGGATGCCCAGTATGAATCCCTCTTTGCTATGTACCAAAATATTGTGAAACACTTTTATCATGACGAATTTTGGGCGGACTATCGGGAGCGTCGCTTAGCTCATCCTCCTCAACCTACTCATGCGAGTTATTTTTTTGAATATGCTGTTCAACGTTTCCTTTCCATCAAAGATCGTAAACCAACCAATCATTACAATGAAGATGCAGAACATAGTGATATTCGCACACCATGGCGGAGGAAAATTCAAAGTCAACTTCAAGATCGTTTCCTGAATGCCCTTGACCTGACTTCAGCTCTGAAGGCTTATTGGGAAACTGGGAATGAGTCAAGACTAACAGTAGATCTGTTAGAAGGAGTGCCGCTTGAAGGTACCTCTCCTGAAATCATCATTTTACATTTTTGGTTGGGAGGTCCCTCTAGTCAGCTGTTACGTGTCTCCACTATCACTTGGGTACGGATTCTTGTGAATGATGACACTCACTCGTATCAGGTTCGTTTGGGTTTCAATCGTGGCTATCTAAAAAAGGACCAAAAGTATCATCCTATTCCCCCTCCAGTGGAATTCCCCTCTGATGTATTTATCTCGACTGAAGTTCGGTATGAGATCAAATCTTTCACTTCCTCCAATGCTCTTGATATCATCACTCGTGGTCATGAGTGGTTAAAGGAGGGGTATTATCCGAAGTTTGACCCTGATTGGCCTGAAGTCAGTTATTTCGGAGATTCTCTCCAACTAGGATTTTAATTTCTGTAAATAAAGATGATCTCAAACTAGCCAAGATTCTACTAACAAAAAGATGTGTGTGTCAGTTCGACAACATTGGTAGCTTTTTCTTTTATTTGCTTTGGATAATCCAGTCCTGCCATTTCCTCTCATTTGTTTCCTTTTATTTCTCTAAGGTATACTTCCGTAAGAAGTGGTTTGTAATTAGGGTCATCACTTGTATGCCTGAATTCTTTAGATTCTTTCAATTTGAACGAAAAGAACATAAATCACCCCCAAAACATGAGAACACCAAAAAAAGCGAATCTATTAGACAAATATCTTTGAAAAAGTTGAATGGGGAGTAATCATTGAGATTTATTCCCCTTCAGCAAAAAGAGCGCGCGCCTGAGTCATTGTTTCTTCATGACCTAGTGCTAGATATTCGCTAGTTGTCGCTACATTTGCATGACCTAAGAGATTACTAATTGGATCGGTGGAAATATAGATTTATCAATAAGGCTATCGTCAGATGCTACAAGGGCTAAGCGTGTGGAAATTAAGCGGAACTATCGTCAATTAGCTTCAGGAGTCAATAATCTCAATTATTTTCAATGTGAGGGCGGTCGATCTGATGTTTGGTTTTTTATTTTAGGGAACTGATATTTTAAACCATTTTTAATTTGTCGGAACTATAGAATCTTTCTATCTAGTCCGCAGCTTCAAGTAAACCAGTAGTGGTCTGATGTCTGTTATGTTATTTTCTGAGATCTCAATCAATGGTCTTTGTCCCTAATTTCAATATAATTGGGGTTAAAATGGCCATTATGACGAAGAGCCAAATTACACCCCCAATGATAACCCAGTAAGTCTCGCTTAATCCTAGTACGCCATTTAGCTCGAGAAAGAACTGGCCAATGTCAAGAAGAAAATACGATAAGATTGCCAACGCCATTCCACCTATTGACAAAATCCATCCGAGGGGGGTAAGTTTTCTCTTTGGACCTTCTGATTTTGAAGTTTTCATTCTGTCTCACCTCTTGAGGAAGTTGTAGTAAATAACAAATACATGTTCTCAAATTATTTTCTGACTCCAGTAAAAAAGATAAAATTTTTTTGGTTAAAAGAGGCAATTAAAAGAATAAAATGATTTTATGTTACGTGAGTTGATTTCATTTGGTTAATCCTTTACAGGCGTTACGGAATTTCTTGGTTGCCATTATGTATCACGTATGGTACATCTTATCTTTGAGATGGATTAAAAGGGACAAATTATCTGAATAATCATCTACCACTAATCGCACAAGGGCTAACCGTGTGGAAATTAAGTAGTTCTATCGTCAGATGGCTTAAGGAGTCAGCAGCTTCAGTTTCAGGGTATTCGATCTGATGTCTGTACGCTGTTGTTTTATTTTCGGAAAAAAATTTTTGTTTTTTAAG
>JAHQWW010000070.1 GCA_029856365.1 Candidatus Hodarchaeota archaeon | reverse complement strand
CAGCTAAAGATCGAGGCCCTTCTATCTCATCTAGAGTTAACGGACGTTTTTCTGGAACCTGCTGGAGGAAAGATCCAAATTCCCCCTCACGTAATTCGTTAAGTATATCACTTGTTAAGTTGTCTTGGATAACAATGGAATCTTGATCCCGAACAGATGGTTTTGGTGGAGATTCAGGAAAAGGAGGACGTGTTAAAATATCTAGTGATTGTACACGGGGAGCAGAAAGCGAGGAGATTTCTTGGTCTAACACCGAGGGAGGTTGTGGGAGGTCTTTAACGTCAGATTTTGTGCTTTTCTTTTTAGTAGACTGGTTAGGCGGTGACATAAAGCATCCTTATGAAAATACATTCCTCGACTTATCTAGGGATTTCTAAAGCAAAGTCGTATAAAAATACTTGCTAGTTTTTCGTTGAATAAATGCCTTGTACTTAAGATCCTTTATGGATGTAGTCTCATGGAAATAGAAATGAAAATTCCTCTTAAGGCAGATAATTCCATTGAAAAAGTATTAACGCTCCTGTCAAAGAAGTTAGGTACTCCTTCTGAGGAAATCACTCAAATTGATACATATTTTACGAGTCCAATCCATAATTTTCGGAAATCTGATGAAGCACTTCGATTACGACATATTTTGACTGAATCAGGAAAAGAAAAAAGCGAAATTACCTATAAAGGGCCAAAACAAGGTGAAAATATGAAACTCCGAGAAGAGATTACCATCGAAGCTTCAAATATCATTAATGCAAAAAGAATCCTACAAAACTTAGGATTTCAGACATTTACAAAAATCAAAAAGAAAAGGATAAATTGGAGACAGAATAGTTTTGTAATTTCATTTGATATAGTGGAAAACTTAGGACTATTTCTTGAGATTGAGACTACAACAACTTCAGAGCACTCAGAGGAAATTACCAAAAGTAAAGAAAAAATCATCCACCTTGCACAAGAAATTATCCCCACTTGGTCTGGAAAAGATGAAAGAAAATCGTACCTAGAATTACTGATAGAAAAGCAACTTAATACGAAAGGAATCTGAGTCATGAGTCAAAATAATATTCCAATGGAATTTATTGAAAGATGGAAGTCATTTTATGGGAAATCTCAGACCGAATCTATTATTCACAATCTTAGACAAAATGAACCACGAATAATAGTACCAAATCTACTTAAAACCAATATTCCCAATCTAGTACTTCAATTAGAAAGTAATGGTTTCAAATTTAAAAAGATAAATGAATTTAACGGATTAATTGTGACATTCGAACCGTTTAATATTGTTTCAACACCTGAATACTTATCTGGGATGTTTTCCATTCAAGCACTCTCCTCTTTAATCCCACCACTAAGTCTACAACCCTCATCCAACAGCATCGTTGCTGATTTAACTGCTTCTCCAGGAATAAAAACTAGTCTTTTAGCTCAACAAATGAATAACCGAGGAACTATCATTGCTATCGAAAAATCTAGCAAGCGGATACCAGCATTAAAAGCAAATCTAATAAGAATGGGAGTTTTGAACACTATAATTCTGAATCTTGATTCTGTCTTGTTCCCTAAGCTAGACATTCAAGTAGATCATATCCTTCTCGATGCACCTTGCTCAGGAACAGGACTTAAACTTACAAAAAATAAACGATTGAGGCCAAGAATACTTAATGATATTTTTCGCCTTGCAAAACAACAAGAAGCTCTAATAGAAAAAGCTTGGGAGCAATTAAAACCAAATGGAACTCTTGTTTACTCTACATGTAGCCTAGAACCTGAAGAGGGGGAAGTACAGATTGAGAACTTCCTTGAACTTCATAAAAATGAAGTTGTTCTCCTTTCTATACCTTTTGATATTGGTTCCTCTGGTAGTAATACAAACTGGAAAACCCCCCTCAATACTCAATTAGTGAAAACTAAACGTATATTCCCGAAACTCGGTTATGACGGTTTTTTCACCGCTATTTTAAAAAAAAGGTGATTAATTGAAGCTCTTCAAACAATTAACAAAAGATGAAACAAACCAGGTTGAAACAACAATCAACCAAATACTTGACTCTGATGCTATGACCATTATTCTTAAAAGAAAAATGCTTATCAAAATAAAAGGGGACAGAAATGATGTTTATTTGGTTTTAAAAGAAGACATTTCTTTATTTGAACGTCTTTCCTCAAAGCTTCCTGAAAAGAGTTTTAGTATTGAACATGCACGAATTAAATTAGGTTTTTTTATTCATGAGAAATTCCTTATTGGAATCGAATCTTTAACATTATTATCCCCATTAACACGAAAAAGAATTTCTTTGGACACAAAAAACACACAGAAGTTTATATATGGCAAGGATATTGTTATTAATACTATTTCATTACAGAAACAGATAGAACACCTTGAAGAGAACACTACTATCATGGTATTTTCGGATAACAACATTCCACTTGGATATGCAAAGATTTTTTCAAAAGAGAAAAATGCATGGTTGCAGAATTTGGTAGATATCGGAATTTTCTTACGTTCAGAAAAAAGTGCTTTCTAATATATGTACTTCTTAATTAGTGAAATATTTGAATACTGAATTTCACGTTCTTAAAGTAGCACGACATTTTTTACATCGAGCTTTTTTACCTTCTATTATCTTATTTGTTGTATTGCATTTATGACAATTAACGAATATTTCTTTCAGCCCAAAATTACCTAAGGTGCCTTGCCCTGCTAGAACTGATTTTTCAGCTTGCTGTTTCATTTTCAAAAACAAAGGATTATCTGATTCACTTAAATTTTTCAATGAATCCCTTAACTCATCTAAATTCGTAGCTTCCTCTTGTTCCTTTCTCTTTTTTCGAAAGTATTCCTTTTTCTGCTTCTGTGACATCTTTTCTAATAATTGCAATTCTTTTAAGCGAGTATTATACTGATTCCGCTGGGAAAGAGGTAATTCAGAGAGAAATTTTGGTGTATACTTTTTTAATTCTGCCAGACTCATATTAGAAAAATCGAGATCATGAGAATTAATAATTCCATTTTCCCAAGCGTTTGTTTTTGGAGGAGGAGGAGGTGACGGAGGAGATTGAATTTTCTGAGTAGAAGATAAGCCACTTTTTATTGATTTAAGATCGTGTTCAATATCCTTTCGGATAGTTACAAGAATTTCATCAATAATGTCACTCATATAATCTCGTGGGGGTGAATTTCCTAATTTGGACTCCATATTTCTTACTTGAGCTTCCAATTCCCCTATTTTTATATTTTGCGCGTGTATCACTTCCCCTTTACGATAACAATCAAAACAAACGCCTGAAACAAGCTCATTATCCATGATTCCCTTGCCACAAATACCACAAACTTTGAACATCTCACCAAGATCTCTTAATACCTTGGTTAAGCTTTCACTTGGATTGTTAACCTCTTCTTCAACCTCAATGAGCGCTTTTCTCGCTTTTTCGCCAACCGTGTGGAATTCTAATTCTTTCTCATATACCCCTTCCCTTTTATATCGTGAAATTTCATCTATTTCTCCCAATTGTATAAGGATATCTTCTAGATTTTTATAAGGATTCTTCAGTACGCTTGAAACCGAAGTAAGCTTCTTAATTGTCTCTCGTTCTAATCTATCAGACATTATACTTACCTCATCTACGTTCTAGAGTTTGGGCACGGCGAAGAAAAGTACGTGCCACCGTCCGCTCGATAGAATCGACCTCAGATCGACTTTCATTTATTACAACAGTAACAATCTTAGTAATTAAATCAAAATTTGGATCAGCAATTTGAGGGATACCAGATTTCAACAGTTCAGCAGGTGTAATGTTGCGTTGATTAGCTGCAGTAGTAATCAGATCTAGTTGCTCCTTAATCACCTTGATAATCATGGGATCTATTTGTCCGCTATTTTCTAAAGCTTCCTGTTTGAGAAATTTGATTTGCAATTCTCTATCTTCTAATGTACGATATAGATTGTTAACTGTTTTTTGAAGCTCTTCAACAAGAGAAGTATTTAGAGGATTTGTTTGAGGTATAGAGTCTTTTAGGACTCCAAGAGGATCATTAAGAAGGATGTTTTTTTCTTGAACAATTATATTCTGATAAAATCGTTGCCAATAAGCCTTATGTGGTAAACCAATGTAACGCCGACGTTGACCTTTCGGTAATGAAACTTTAACCACAGCTACTTTGTTCTTATCTTGCAAACGATTGATGGCACCGTCAACTTTCCCTCGACTCCAATTTAACCGTGAGGTAAGATCATTGATTGTTACAGGACGTTCAAATGACTCTAATTTTGAGTGTAACATTTGATCTGTAACTTCTGCGTTACCTTTTGGCAACCTTAAGCGCATCCTTATATTCCAATCTCACCTAGTATTCTTCAATACCATATAGGCAAGTCTAAACTGAAATAAGCTAAATTTTTCATCAATCTATATGAAAAAATCTGGTAACATGTAAAGAAAGTGATATAATCAGGCCTATATAAATTTAATCATATATCTAAATTTGCGATAACACTAATATATCGATTAGAATCATATAGACATGTCTAATAGTGATTTCATTTTCTGAAAATTAATCTTGATTATTTTGAGTTATTGTCCCTCAAAGGTTATAAGGCACGCCTATATAGAATATCTAGGAGAAAAAATGGTAAAAAGTATTATTGGATAGATAAACCTGTTATTCTTTTATGTACTAGGCAGAATATACAAATTTAGTACTCATAAATTTAGGAAAATAATAGGGAGATAAGATTTTTTAAGCCTCAATAATAGTAGGAGGATTTTAGTAGAATTTCGCCTGGTTACAAGTGGAAACGAGTATATTCTTTTGGAGGCATTTTACAACGAAAAAAGGAGTCATAAAGGATTTATTCCAAGAAGATAAAGCATTTGGTAGAATTAAAGCATACTTACGAAAAAAAAGTAAAAATCTGCCTCCTTTAATTAAATTAAATATTCTTGCAATCGGAGTAGGTATAATAGGAGGATTGGGCTCATGGGTTTTTCGATTAGCGATTACTCTTATCTATGAGGTTTTTTATTCTCTACCAATGCGTGTATTGAACACTCTAGCACTATCTTACATAACCTGGATACCGTTCCTTCTCGCACCAATTATTGGTGGATTAATCGTCGGTTATCTTACCTCTCGAGTATCAAAAGAAACGAAAGGGCATGGTGTTCCAGAAGTTCTAGAGTCTGTGGCTTTAAAAAATGGAAAAATGAATTTAAGGATTCCATTCATTAAGATCATTGCTTCTGCAACAACAATTGGCTCCGGTGGATCAGCAGGACGAGAAGGACCGATCGCTCAGATAGGAGCTGGGTTTGCTTCATTAGTGGGACAAAAATTAGACCTTTCTCCCAAAGAACTGCGGACATTAGTTGTTTCTGGAGTCGCAGCAGGAATAGCATCTACGTTTAATGCGCCTATCGGGGGATCGTTATTTGCCTTAGAAATATTAATGGGAGGAGGGAGCGTAACGGGGTTGTTGATTCCAATAGTTGTAGCAGCTGTTGTTGGGGTGGTCACAGGGCAATTATTACTAGGAACAAATCCGGCTTTCTCTGGATTTCCTGCTTTAGAATATCATGAACCGTATTTAATCCCTCTTTTTGTAGTTCTGGGCTTAATTTGTGGAATTGGCTCTGCATTGTGGATTAAATTCTTTTATAAAGCAGAGGACATATTAGAATACATATTTGAAAAGTTAAACATTCCTGATATCGTGCAACCAGCTATTGGGGGAGCTTTAGTGGGGTCGATGCTAGTATTAACATTCTTCTTTGTAGGTGATCAATGGGAATCATTTACAATTATGGGGCGTACTTATCTTCCCATGGATGCCATTTTTCAAGGTTCATTAATACAAGGATCTGTTTTTCTAGTTCTCAGTGTATTAATTTTATTATTTATCCTAAAAGCACTTAGCACTGTTTTTACAATTGGTACTGGTGGTTCAGGAGGAGTATTTGCTCCAACTTTATTTTTGGGTGTTATGTTAGGAGCAATATTTGGAATAATAGTCGATGATATCATTATTATAGCTAATGTTCCAATTTCTCTACTCGCTTTATTGGGAATGGCTGCGTTTTTTGCAGGAACAGGTCGTGCACCGCTAACAGCCATTATTATGACTGCAGAAATGACGGGGGATTATTTTTTAACTATTCCTCTGATGGTGGTCGTTTCAATAAGCTGGCTTATTTCCGTTGTTCTTGAAAAAGACAATATTTATACTTTGAAACTCATTCGGAGAGGTGTTGTCTTACAGGAACCTCTTGCTGATGTCCTTGAGACAATCACTGTTGAAGAAGCAATGACCCCAAGGGAAAAATTGATTGTGGTAGATACCAAGACAAGATTAGAAACAGTTATGGAGCTTGTCCGAACTACCCGTCACGAAGGATTTCCTATAGTTGAACAAGATAAGCTACTTGGTGTAATAACACTAGGAGATGTTCAAGATGCATTGCATAGCTCTCCAAAAGATTGGAATGTATTTGATGTATTAATAACGAAGAAGAGACCTCTTATTTGCATCCACAAGGATGCAACTTTACTGCATGCTGTTCATATTATGGAAAGTAAAGATATTTCACGTCTTCCTGTGGTAATCAAACCTCTAAGTCAGAAAAACGAGTTCCCTGAGTTAATTGGGTGGATAACACACCATGATATTACAAGAGTCTACATATCAGAGAAAGCACTTACGGCTCTTCAAATGTCTGAAGAACATATATTATCATATTAAACTACTACTGGATTTAGTATATGCTTTTTCAATAAATTAAAATAGAAAGAATGCAACAATTACCGAATTATAAAAAATGTGAATAGAAAGAGGTCGTGAAACAATAACCATCTTTATCAAAGCAGTTCCTTTTGCTTTTAGTCGTTTCAATGTGATTGTATCAATAATTGATTTAGTATCTTTGTTGTAGTAGTCTCTTCTAACGAGATTAGGTTTGATTCTCATTCTATCATTTGAGTTTTTCCTCTAGGTAATCAATTTTTATTAAATGGCCACTGAGAAACCCAACCTTTACCAATGGGTAGAGTTGGAGATAATTTTTGTTCTGCAATCAGCCAAACCATTCCTATCCCGAGTAATAGAATCACTGGGAGCGTTATACCAATCATATACCAAGTGGGATTATGTTCCAAGACAGAAAAAGGCGGGACATCAAAGGTGATCCCTGTCATAATCGTATAGAAAAACACGAAGTCAACCAGGAAACCAGCTCTTAAGCCAACGATGAGGAAAACACCTTTATCTTTTGTTTGTTGCCATAAAATCACTAAAAATATTAGAAGTTCGCGTAAACTAAACAATAGCCATGTCAAAATGAATAAATTAGATCCTAATAGTGATAGTTGAACATCTCCAAGAACAGTTGCGAGAATCATGAATATAAAGCCAATAAAACAGCCTAAAACATGGAGAAGAGGTGCTTGGCGCATTTTGATATCCTATTCCTCAAATTAATAGTCCCCATCTTTAAGATTTCCCATCCAACTTTTACTGAATAGTTCTGTGATGATCTATTACCTTTGATTACAACATAACTGTTATGAAAAGACCCATAAAGAAAATAAACACTTCTTATGAAGAAATAGAGGGATTAATACATAAATCATTCTAAAATCAAATAAAAATGAAGGATATTTTATCTCCTAGATTATCAGTTTTCAAACATTACTTCAGATTAACATTTCTCCCCTAAAAGGAATGGCGGGATGATGACTTCGACCATAAGTTGATACTGAGTGGTTTGAACAGAATTCATTCAGAAAAGAACCCCGAAAGAGGGAATGAATGATGAATCTGGTGAAAGAAAGTAACAATTTCGAGTAATATGACTTCATTTTTATAACACGAAGTTTGTCTGACATTATTGACTGACATTCACCTTTGTGGAAGTAAAGGAGATGTAACTATGGTTAGTGAAAGAAGAAATTCAAGAAATAAATTACTTATTGTTTTAATAATGTTATTGATTATTTCAATTAATGGAATACAAAATATGATTCAATCAGACGTAGAGGAGAATAATGAGGTTAAATCATTTAATCTCAATAGCATCAGTTTCATAGATCATGCTCCAATATACATCGTTGGGGATGATGAATTAATCGATTACGCAAACAATGAAGGTTTATCGGGAGATGGATCAATATCCAAACCCTATATAATCGAAGGTTTGAATATTAGAGGATCATCCATTTTAATAGAAATCCATAACGTTTCATTGAGCTTTAAGATTTTTAATAACATCCTTAATGGAGTTCCTTCAACACCCATGGGAATTGAATTAACAAATGTTACAACCTCTGTAATTGAGAATAATACTTTAGAGGAAGGTATTAAAATAATCGAATCCCAATACATGATTGTAAGCAATAACTACATAAACACCTCGTATTGGGGAATTGAGTTACAATATTCAGATTACAATAGCATTGTGAATAACACGTTAATTAATAGCAACAATGGACTATACTTACACACCTCTCATTTCAATCGAGTTGATTTCAATAATGTTACCTCAAACTATTACAGTCTGTACCTACTTTATTCTAACAATAATATCATAACAGGAAACAGATTAGAAACATCCTCCCCATCGTTTGGTACAAGAGGACTTAATCCTAATCTGTCGAATAATAATAACTTTACCGACAATATCGTATCTGATAAAACCTATGGGATTTACCTTAGAAACTGGGCAGAGAATAATATCTATAAGTCAAATATCCTTTTGAACAATGAATATGGCCTAGAAGTAGAGGCTTTTGACAATCGAAAGAAGAGATTGGCGAATTTCTCATTTAATTATTTCATTAATAATCAGTATGGAACGCGTCTAAGCATTGATGCTGAAAACATGAATATAACAATGAATGATTATTTTGGGAATACAATTGATGCGTTGGATAACGGTACATCAAATATATTTTCAAAAAATTATTGGGGTACTCATTCCAGTACAGCTGATATGAATTCTGATGGTTATGTTGATGATCCTTTTTACATTTTAGGGAGTAGTAATAATGTAGATATGAAACCAAGAGTAAACCAGTTGGACATGGATTCCGATAATCTACCTGATATTTGGGAAATTCTGAATGGATTGAATCATAAGATAAATGATGCAAATGAGGATCCAGATAATGATGGTGTTTCAAATTATGATGAATATCTAAATGGGACTGATCCTCAAGTATCGGATATAACTACCACTACTGAGCCCCCAACTACCACCTCTACAGAACCCTCAACCACTACTACTACTACTACTACTACTACGGAACCCTCAACTACCACCTCTACGGAACCCTCAACCACTACTACTACTGAATCCCCAACCACCATCACAGAACCTCCAACTACTACTAAATCTTCGAGTACAACCGAATACACTAAAACAACAAGTACAACAACCACTACAATATCAATACCTCAAGTGTCCCCAGGTTTAACTTCGCTTATTCTTCTAGTGTCCTTAACTGTATTCATTTTACTATGTAGGAAGAATGAAAGGAATTAAGATCTTTTCTTTCTTCAGATTTTTCTTTCTTGACTGAATAATCAATTAGTACCATTAATTGCTAATGCAATTTCTCTCTTAAAGAAGCAAGAAGGTTTCTAATATTGTTGATAGATAAACACTAAGAAAACTCTTCCAAGCCTCATTATTCTCAAATAGAAATAGAGGAAGATATAATGATTTGTAAAGATCAGTGAGCTTACGTCGTAACTTTGGGAATGATCAGCTCTCTGAGATGCGTAAAATGATTTTCTTCATATCAGTACTTGAACGCTCGTCTACCAAAACGTCAGTTGTTTTTGAAAATATTTCATAACGTTTTGGAGAATGTGATATTTCCGAATGAAGGCATCAATGGCTGTAAAAATACAATAATTCATAATTCCCCCCTTTAAATTTCTTGACTCAAGAATTTGTCTTGTTAAAACCATTAAGTGAACAAGTTCACTATTATCAACAGATCTATTTCTGAAAATCTTCTCTAAGTGATTTTTCAAATTCTCTTGAAATGTTGGTATAGCAAATCCTCCGATTTTATTGTATTAATCGAATGGTGATGGGATCCGAGATGTCCAATTGTTTGGTAAAGGGTCAATTTTTCCAATAAGAGGAACTTCCCATACCTCCGTAACCATCTTTCCTTTATGACTTGAAAAAACGCCATTAGCTACAAAGATCGCACCAGCTAAATCTTTTGCTTCAGGTATCGGGAATAAAAATCGTTTTTTTGTCTGTGTATCTGGTTGTGCTTCCCAGTCAAACGTCATTGGACTGCTTGATCCTATTTCTTGTTTACTTAATTTAATGATGATACGTTCCCATCTCAAATATCCCATTCGATCCCCGATATTTTGGATGAGAATTATTACATCGATATTGTCGTGGTGTCTTTTTGTTACAAGAGCTTCTGTAAGATTGAATTGTGGCCCACGAATTCGGTTTTGCCACGTATTATAAATTGAAAGGATTAACGCAACAAAGCCTAACAGTAGCCCTCCAAAAGCTGCAATACTTGTAATAAGATCATTTACCAATTTCTTCGCCTCCTTTGTTTTCTAATGATCTCACATTTTCCTTTCGAGATTACTATTTAAATTCTATAGAGAAAAAAAATGACAATTTTTTTTATGAAGTTTGTTGAAAAATCTACTACTACAATTTACTTAAGTAAATTTCAATTGACTTGTCTAAACTTTCAGGAACCTCTCTCCATGAGGAGTTAAGATACAATTATAGCTGCTTTTTATTGGTACCTTATAATCCTCTTTAATGAATAATCAAACCCAAAAAGGATAATGGGAGAGAAGAAGGAGTCGATTAAATCAGGAGAATTGGTAAATATATTGAAATAGTCCTAAAAATATTTAACAGTTTTTTCGTGGTAATTTGTAATTTTTTATTTCTATTGGCTTTAAATGATAAGCTTGATAGTTATCTAAGTGTATGTTGTATTCGTTTCTCCCTGAAAGAAGCCTAC
This sequence comes from Candidatus Hodarchaeota archaeon, assembly GCA_029856365.1. Taxonomy (GTDB): domain Archaea; phylum Asgardarchaeota; class Heimdallarchaeia; order Hodarchaeales; family Hodarchaeaceae; genus Hodarchaeum. Next base: position 8,848 of record JAHQWW010000070.1, on the reverse strand, counting down.
TTTGAGACCCTCACGAAGACACCACATATTGATATCAACTCTTACAATATAGTACTGATGAAGTGGGTTTTCTTGAATTGTGAGAAAGTGTTTGTTGTGAAAAAAGGAATATTGAGGTTATTTCCTTGAAAGATGCACATAAGGTCTTCATCTCTGATGAGATATGGAGGTGGATAAGAGGATTTTTACCTGTTGCCCGCAAAGTAATGGAAGAACCCGATTTTTCTGAGATGGATTTAGTAGAACTAGCTATTTGGCAGAGTTTAGACCACATGCTCACTGATGTGATTTCCCAAGACTCGAGTGTCCTGTTAGAAAGTTTTAAGCACATGAATCTTGAAAATCCTGAAGAGGTGGGCAAGATCATTGTTGACAGATTGAAGAAAAAAGAAGCTAAGCTTCTTGCAGACAAATGGAAGAAACAAATTTTTTTGATTGAATAAGAGTAAGAGGATTAATTATGAGTAGTAGCATAAATTTAATTATCAATGAATTCACCAAGATTACTTTAAGCTAGGATTGTAAGCCAAGATGTAGAAAATGCACCAATTGCATAATGCAGTTCTATAATTAGTGGGGCTGCCAGTAAATTAGGATAGGGAATGGCAAATTTACCATCAAATCCATAGTCATCATTTCCATAATCGTACCAGAAGTTAAGGATTGGGACTGGAATGAGAACTGCTCCTATTCCAAACATAGAGTCTCCTCTGTACCTATTTACACTAGTTAGCCGGCAAGTTGTTAAGTATACTACATCAGAGAATAATATTTCTCCACAAGTGGAGATTTTCTCCAGGTTCATTTTCAGTCATCTCTCTCTATATGACACTTATTTTGTGACTTCCCAAGATTATTATAATCTTAGGATCAACCTAAGCGCTGCTCTCGTTAAGCTAGCTCTTTTTGCTCTAACGATTTCTTGGGATCAAACGGGCCTTTTTCTTCTTCTGAGTATGATAGCGATCAAGAAACTAAGGCAGAGAATGACGAGGGAAAAACCAGGGACAATCCCGTCAATATAATCATCAGTAATGGCGCAGGTATCGGTGATTTGAGTGACCTGACTCCACTTCCCCGTCTCAGTGTGATACAAGACGGTAAAGATCTCGTGTCTGAAAAACAGTTTTTCAGAATCCGACCATTGATGTTATTGGCCATCATAGGCTTTTTTGAATAGTTCTCCCTCGTTATTATAATAGACACAGAAGTCATCTTCACAGGATTCACTTTTAATAACCATAAGATTAACCAAAAAATTAATATCTGAGAAGGCTAAACCCTCCAGCTTAAACGGTACTGACCAGCTACGATCTTCCAATTCATAAGAATGATAAAAGTTAGCGTCACCAAAATCATACTGCTGAGTATTATGAAGAAAGAGGAGATGGGGTTGGCCTGAATCTGAGCGGAAGGCTCTTGGAGTGTAGGAAGAATAATCCCTGGAAGCCGATACAGATCTGATCAAGCTAGACTGAGTGTTTTCATTTTGTAATGGGAGGACACCTGAGAACAGAAAGGATTAAGAGAAGCAGGATAATGATCAGGCTTTCTGTAGTCTTTACCAAGGGTCTTTTGTTAGGAGTCACTTTCCCCATCAGAGATTCTCAGTTTTTACTAATTAATAACTTTTGCTTGAGATCCTAGTTTGGCCTCTTTTTGGGTATTACTTGTTCACAATTGAACTCTATTTTTTTCATTTCTCTTTTTTTTTGATTTTTACATGGATTACAAAATACAAATTAGTATTTGACTTCTAATTCTAAGAAAGAAGAAGGGCGTCGCTCCAGAGAGAAACCCAGCTCCTGGTGGCTCGTCAGGGGCACCCCATTGGACCATTTTGATAGATTTTTAACAAAGCAGTTTTGATACTTACAAGTGAAAAAACAGTCTTTCCAGAACAAATTAACTGAAACAGACAGTTTTTTCCGTTTGGGTACGGTCTACCAGTCAAAGTCTTCGCAATTACCTGCAATCAAAAGACGATGTTTGATTTTTTCCCATGTGTAGATTCTTTCAAGTTCCTCCCATTCTCGTTTTAATGCTGGATCAATAAATTTTGTCTCATTTGTTAATTTATAGGAGATATAATCCACAATATCTTCTCTATTAGGTGCACATAATTGGATAGAATGCAATAATTCATGGATAATTATTGCTAAGTTGTCTCCTCTTCCAAGAATAACGTAGGCGGTGTGTGAATGGAGGAAATATTTTCCATATAAAAAAGGAAGTAACTGCATAATGTGCTGGATTTTTTGTTTAGACAGATTTCGTCTCTGAGCATCATCAAGTATTATTTCAGCGAGTTCAATTTCTGTGCATAATTCAACCTTAGCACTCGTATGTACATTAAATTCACGTAAAATTAATTTTCGCGCTTCGGCAACGAGGTTCAAAAAATGATTACTCGTTAATGACATTCTGCTCATACACCGATTTATCAATGATAGCTTCAACCAATGAGGATACTCTAAAAGAATAATGTTGGTCAATTAATGGTTTCCATTGAAGAAGTAAGGCATTTAACTGAACAGAAACAGCTTCAATCGGTTGAGTATCGATACTCTTAGATAACCTATACAATTCCTCCCCTACGTGTTCAATTAATAGCTGCGAATAGAATTTCTTTAAATGTTCGGTAGTAGTAGTCTTGGTTAGAGCATAAACTCCTCGTGAGACCTTTTCCACCATTTGAACATTGGATAATTTCTTCAAGGTTTGATGGATTTGACTCTCACTTAACTTCGTTTTAGTAATAATATCAGATACAGCTAGCTTTTCCCATACAGCTAAAGTAAAGAAGATTCTTTGGGCAGAGAGAGTGCCAAAAACTTTATCAATACTCATTTCGTTATTCATGTCAAGAAACATGTCTACTCTGATTTATTAAAGAATTACTCCAATATATAAAAGTTTTTAGTTTGAATATATTAATTTGCAATCGAATAATCCATCTTGATAGAATTGTCATCTCATTTCTAACCCTATAATAAATACATATTCATCTAAAAGTAATAGAAAAGAGATCCTATTTAGGTGAATTACATATTGAAAACTTGTATTTGACTTCTAATTCTAAGAAAATAGAAGGGCGTCGCTCCAGAGAGTAATCTGGCTTTTGTTAGCTCGTCAGGGTCACCCCATCCGAGTTTCTAACATCAACCTAAGCGCTGCTCTCCACGATCTCCGAAGAGACCATTACTTCAGCTTACATTCACTGAGGATGCTCGTTTCACCGATAGCCTGCTTTCAATAAACTTCTTTCTTCTGAATCATCCAATTAAATGCTAAAATCAGCCCAAGTACGATAGTAAGAAGTCCTATTAGGCCTATAAAGACATAAGAATTGGATGCGGAAAGAAGCTTAACTTTTCCATCTGGGGAAGGAATAGAATAATATAAATTATTAAATATCGCGGAGATGGACATAGTAAAATCAATTTCTTGGTAATATAAGAATGATTGTACGATTTCTGGGATTAAAAAAGCAGAAATTGCTATAAAAGAGGAGGTAACTTGATTCTCTAAGGTTGTTGAAAGAAGGAAGGCTAATAAAAGACAAAAAACGAGGAATACGAGAAATATAAAACCAAAAAATAGATACTGCAAGAAAGATAGAAATAACGCATCATAAAAAATAACAGATCCATTGACAAGATGTACCACAGTCAAAATATGAATAAATGCCCATATACATAAATGAGGAAAGAGAAAACCGAATGTAATAAGGAGAATGCGGATGTTATAGATACGTTGTAGTTCTGTTCCAGAAGTTTTCATCACCAGAAGTTGACTGGTTGCAATTTCGGTAGGAATAATATCTATAACAAGAAGGATTATAGAGGGACCAATTAAAATGGTACAAAATGTGGACAGAATCAGATAAGGGGGAGTTTGGAGAAAGCAATCGAGTGCACTTGATGTCAGATTAAATTGAAGAAAAGATCTGATAGTACTTTCCTGGCCAGGTAAGCTGTTGAACCAAACTAGACTAATTAGAGACCCGAGGACGAGATAAATGCCCCAGAAGGCAAAGATTCGGGCACGAATATGATATAATTCGATTTTGATCAAATCCCAAGTGTTTGTCACAATTAATTCTCCAGAATTAGTTTTTCTGATGTCGTTTGTTGTATCTTGAGTAATTGACTAAAGGCTTCCACATGGGGATCTTCAGTGAAAGAATGGATTTGGATATCATGCTTACGAAGCAAATCAATAGAATCGTTAGATTTCTGTTGGGATTGTAACTTAAGCAGGAGAGAGTCGTTGTGAATCAGAGAGACAGAAAAACCGTTAGCCTCTAGGACTCTAACAGCCAAATGGATATTGTCAACACGAAGCCGATAATTCCTAGTTTTGTGTTTAAGTATTGACTCACAAAAATCATATTGTCCAACCACTGAACCTTCATGCAAAATAAACAAATAATCTGCTATCCGTTTAACTTCTGGAAACACATGACTGCTATAAAAGACAGTTAAACCATTCTCACGAACATTTTGTTGAAGAAAGTTTAAGAAAATCTCTCTTGCAAGAATATCAAGGTTCGTTGTTGGCTCATCTACCAATAAAAATTGGAGATCTTGATGCATAAATCCCACAGCCAAACGAATTTTTTGCCGCATCCCTGCACTGAGAGTAGAAAATCCCTTGTTTAGAAGTGAACCAAATTCAAGGTTCTTAGCAATCTGATAAATATGATTCTGGGCCTGTTGAAACGTGAAAGAATTCAATATACAGAGATGACGAAGAAAATGCTTAGGTGTCGATCTTGGGGGAAATTCTAAATGTTCAGGAATATACCCAACCTGTTCACGGATACTTGATTTTTCAATCACATCATTTAATACCAAAATGCTTCCTGAATCTGGATTGATTGTCCCCATAATTAATTTCATAAGAGTTGTCTTACCTGCGCCATTAGGACCAATTATAGCAGTAATTTTTCCTTTCACAATTATAAAGGATATATTATTGATGATCAGCTGGCCAGCAATTGACTTACTGAGGTTTTTCACGATACAGATCCGATAACACAAAGAAAATTCTTCCCCTTCAATGGAGACAAGCAGAAAACTTGATGAAAAAAGAAATAAGAATGTTTAGACTATTTAGCTTAATAAACATTGTTTTCAAAATGCTTCCAAGGTCTAAAATGTTTATTTTTTTCTCCAGTCCTTTTTAAAATTCAGCTTCAAGGAGTACTCTTTCTTTTTACCTATTCTTTTGGAAATCATGTCTTTTAATCACATTAAGAGACAGTTTATTTTGTCAAACTTTTTCCACAACGATTGTGACTTTGGTTGTGAGTATAATATCGATATAAGGAAATCCTGTATTATCTTAGGTCAGATGACATCAATTTATGGTGAAATTCACACAATTTTTTTATGCAAATGAAAGTTGAGAGTATCGCTCCAGAAAGCAAGCTGGCTTCTGGTGGCTCGCCAGGGGCACCCTATCGGAGGATCTAACATCAACCTAAGTGCTGCTCTCGATAACCAAACTCGTTTCGCTCTAACAATTGCCTAGGATCAAATCGGCCTTTTTCTTCTTCTTTGTATGATAGTGATCAGGAAACTAAGGAAGAGAATGACGAGGGAGAAACCAGGGACAATCCCGTCAGTAAAATCGTTAGTAATGGCGTGGGTGTCGGTTATTTGAGTGACCTGACTCCACTTCCCCGTCTCTGATAGCTCGTCAGGGGCACGCCATGGTAGAGGAGTTATTAATCTTTATATTCCAGAGATTTAGTTATATTAAGGTTGAAGTATTTGGTTTTCAGCTGATAAATTAGAAATTATGGAATTATCACCAAAGGTTCCTATGTGAATATTGAAGGGAAGGTTTTATTGCTTTAAAGAAACCAATATCCCCGAAAAAAACCAACAACAAGGAAAAATATGACAATAATTATAGCTAGAACATACATCCATCGAATAAAGGTTCCAAAACGATATGCTCCAGCGCGGAATGAACTACTATGATATTCTAACATTACTTTAGCTTTTTCACTATCCCAAACTTGTCTACTTAATGCCCAAGGGAGTAGAATTAACATGCCGAGAAGGAGTGTGACACCTAAAGTAAATGTACTTGATACACTGTTTGACATAATAACCAGAATTAATAGAATGAATGCAATAATTACTGAATGATAAAAAATGCGAATAGAAAGAGGTCGCAAAGCAATAGTCAGCTTTGTCAAAATAGTTCCTTTTGCTTTTAGTCGTTTCAATGTAATTGTATCGATACTCAATTCAGGATCTTTGTTGTAATACTCTCTTCTAACGAATTTAGGTTTGATCTTATTTCTATCACTTGGGTTTTTGCGGTTGATTTTCAAAAATTTTCCCTTATGAGAAATTTTCTGAGATTGGTAGTCATTTTAATTTCATATTATTATGGATATTTTTAATTACAAAAAATATCAGGTTTTTTAGATGGATTCAGAAATAATCGTCTTATAATCAATTCAAAGAAAGGTGGTCCACATATCATCTCAAGAGAAACAGCCTCATCCTGCATGGTATAAAGTAAGCGAAATTAATAATAATCGTGAAACTATTATCTGGATAACAATCGTGGGTCTAGTCTTAAGTGTTATTGGACTTTTCATTAGTATATTGTTTTTATTCTTCTTAGGGATAATTAATCTCCCAGGGGAATTCCAAATCATTATTGATCCTGTTTCCCCTCTTATTGTTATGTTAATTATTGGATGCCTTCATGAAGGAATTTATGGTCTTGTTTTTAGATTCTATGGAAATAATGTAAAATATGGATTCAAAATAATGTATAATGTTATTCCTGTTTTCTATGCTTATTCTAAAGGAATTTTCTTCAGGAACCAACTTATCATTGTCTGTTTGGCCCCTTGCTTTCTGATCACAGCTGCCCTTTCAATAATTTTGATTATGACTATTTATCAAAACTTGGTTTGGATTTCATTATTTCTTATTGTAATAATTCTTGCTCATCTTGCAGAATGTGGTGGAGATTTCTATCTAATTACTAATGATTAGCTTCCTAGGAACGAATCATAAAAAAAATACAATTCAGTTATCAATTTCAGTGTTTCATGTGAAACCAAGTCGGGATATTCATCCTTGATTTGTTCCAATGTTGCTCCAATATCGGTAACTTTTCTTGTTGTGGTACTAGGCCCGTTCTTTCTCTCAAACTTCTCCAATTGGCTCTTTAATTCTGTGAACAGTTGGTTCCAATCAAAATTCTGGTTGTTTTGTAAAATGAATATTATGTCTCCAATATCTTTTTCCCTATCAGAAAGTAATAATTTTAAAAAGACAAAATCTTCTATAGCAAGACTATGATTAGTACTAGCCCTCTCTTTCATAGCAGCTGATATTTCGAACTCATCTATATTTTGATTATAAACGTGGACTTTAATTCCCATGTGTGTTTTAAAACCCAGAGGGTTATTTGATTCTGTATATCTCCGACAATTGATTGACTGTAATCGTTCTATAACCATTCGTTCTAATTCTGATTCATTAATGTCCTTCTTGTGAAATACAATAAAATCGATATCTTCAGAACCTCTCGCCTCAGAGGGGTATTTGACTTGAAGATATGTACCTCCAATAGGAAGACACATAATATCAGAATCTTTTTGGACAGCTTCTTGGATCTTTCGAATAGTGGATAAATCTATAATTCCGAAAATGTCTTTAGAGGTCATTTATGGGTCATACCTGTTTTCGCTATTGTATTTATGCCTCAATTGATGTTAATTCAACAAATGATTTGGGATAGAATGTCACTAAACGATCTGATACAAGATTAGCCACTTGATCCCACTTCGTAAAACGATCGTTTTGCTTTTTCCACGTTTTCTGTAAGGATCGGAAAAAAGTTTCAGATGCTTTTTTCTTGGAGCTTGTCTGAGAATAAATGATCAAGAATCGGTCAAAAATCATTATATGATCCATTTGGTCAAAATTATAGAACCATGTCTTGAAAAAATCTCTCCTTTTCTCTTGACTCTCCTCTTGAAGAAACTCCTGTAAAGCAAATAATAAATAAACAGTAGTCAAAAAAATTCTTTTATCTTGTTTAATTTGCCTGTAAAATAAATCTGGTTGAATGTATGGTAAGAGGAATATTGTGGCGAGGCGTACTCGGGCGTCATCAGATTTAAGAAGGTTAGGAAAGATTATCTCTGGTCTTAATACAGGATAACCATTGAATTTGAGAACATAGTGGGTTGACATCCTAAAATAGGTTGGTTGGACTTTTATGTCAAAAAGAGAGTCTAAATTAGGGAGAAGCTGTTCTAATCTTTCTTGTTCCTTAATACTTCGCACAGAAATGGTATATTTTGACGAAACAAGCGTAAGAAAGGGGACATAAAGTCGTAGTGCAGATTTATCTCTAAAAGCCCATCCATCAAAATTTTGTAAAATTTTCAAGATATTCTTCCGATTAAACGATAAATAACAGGTTATTAACGACCTGATTTTGTCTTTATAAGCAGGAGAGAGAGAATAGTAACATTTTCTATTTTTTCTTCTTGATTGAATAATTTTGTTGGCAAGTAGTTTTTGTAAAGCATATCTATATTGTGCTAGAGAATTGGTATTGTCATTGAAGTCATAAATAGTCAACTCTTTTTCTATAATGAGTTCCGAAAGTATTGTCAACGGAACATCAGCAGCAATAAGGGAAAAAAGTTGCTCTTCTTGTTGGTTCATGTTTCTCAGATTAATAAAATTTTATAAAATATATAAAGTTTTACTTTTGTTATTTTTAATTACTTAAGATTATTAAAAATTAACTCAATTTAAATCAAATTTATCGGTTAAAATTTTAAGAATCAATG
>JAHQWW010000006.1 GCA_029856365.1 Candidatus Hodarchaeota archaeon | reverse complement strand
AAATAGATAGTTTAATAAAATAATCTGGTAATGAAACCCTCTATAATTTAACACGGATAAATTCAGATCTAAGTCGTGCAAAAGTGAGTCTGATTGGAATATCTAACGATTTAAAATTCAAAGAATATTTGGATCCACGAGTATTATCTTCACTGTCTGAGGAGGAACTTGTTTTCAAACCGTATGAAGCTCCTGAGATAACTGACATTTTAATTGAGAGAGCAAAATTAGCTTTTCAAGAAGAAACATTATCTGAAGGTGTTATCAATATGATAGCAGCCATAGCGGCACAAGAACATGGCGATGCTCGTCGTGCGATCGATCTCTTGCGGGTCTCTGCAGAAACGGCAGAGAGAGAAGGTACCGAAATAATCAACCAAACACACGTTAAAAAAGCCCAAGGTGCAATAGAAAGGAATACTATAACAGAGGTAATTAGCACTTTACCATTACAATCAAAAATGGTCATTTTATCCATATATTTTTTGGAGAATCTCATTGATAATTCGAATACTGTGTCTACTGGAGATGTCTATGAAGAATATTCTCGCTTATGCAAAGAGATAGGAATGGATTCCTTGACCCAAAGACGTGTTGGTGATCTTATAAATGAGCTAGATGCTCTAGGAATAATTAGTGCACGAGTTGTATCACGAGGAAGACATGGTAGAACAAAAGAAATTCGGTTTAGTATTCCAAAGTCGTTATTAGAATCTACTTTAAGAGAAGATAAAATGATATCAGGAAAAATCAGATGGTAATTGTGGAAGATACATATACTATTACCATTCATAAGATCGTTAGATCTATCATATCCACATTTCCTGAGACAGTATCAAGGACAGGAACTATTCCTATGGATACATCATTTCCTATATGAGACAATTTTTGGTGTTTTCGTTGAAAAGTTCCACATGTAATAATTTTTACTCCTTTGTACTCCTCATAATGTGCTTGATGGAAATGGCCAGAGACAACGACTTCAGGTATTTCATCTATGACTAAATAATCTTTTTTAAAAGGAGCAAGGGGATAAAATGATCCATATTCAGGACAAAGATGTCGATATTCCAAAAGGTGTTTTATCCCCAATATTGGGTTGAATTGTTCCTGCTGAAATTGTTTTTGATAAAAGGTATAATTACCTTGCCCGTGAAACACTAATAAGTTCAAATTCTCAACTGATAAACGTAGAGGATTACCATGACTCATCAGATTTGGTAAAGCTAAAAGAGACTTAGCAATCTTTTTGTCGATTGCTGGTTGAGGAAGGGCTGTTAGTGTTGCATCATGTTCTCCAGGAATAACAATAATTTGGATATGTGTTGGAATTTCCATTAGAAATGTTGCTAGGTGTTCATATTGTGTTTGGAGTGAATGTAACGAAATTTGGTCTTTTTGGTCTGAAAAATGCCCTATACCATCTACAAGATCTCCTGCAATTATGATACTATCAACTTTTGAGGCAATATTCTCATATAATGGATTTAAATCCTTCAAGGTTAAAAATTTGATTAATTTAGCAAAAACACTTCGTGAAAAATATTTTGAACCAAAATGTATGTCAGCAATGAACAGAATTTTCCGAGAATCAGAAGTAGGTTTGAATTTTATTGGTAAAAATCCTGGTCTTATAATATCTTTCCCCCAAAAGGCCGTTATATCCCCTCCTCTAAAATTCTTGGGTAAGATACCTGATATCCCTATTATAGTATCTCGGATAATGTCTCGATATTCAGGAAAACTATCACTATCCTGGACCATTACACAATTCGTAATTATTTCACTTTCTGGATCCTCTAGTTGGATAACAAACTTGTTTGTATGTAAAACTCGAGTATCCTGAACCATCCCGATAAGAATTCCGCTTTTAATTTGTGGAATTTCTTCTGTGGGAAGATTTCTTTTTAAAATCGTCTCAGAACTATTAAGATTTTTCTTGAGAATATTGGAAAGCTGATCAAAACGATTTCGAAATAATTGTCTAAAAGCAGAAATATCTGGTTTATCAGAAGTTCGTTCAGGGATATCAGTTTTAATTGTAGTATGTAAAGGAAAACTATGAATGGTAGGAACACTGGGTTCTTTAACCTGTTTTTGTATAAATTTGTTATCTTTTCCTATAATTTCCTCTTTAATCGGCTGAAGAGGTTGATCAAGAGGTTCTAAAAATTTTTCTACAGCTATCAGATTGATTACAGGAATGTCTTGGGGGATCCTCTTAATTCCTTCTTTTAGTGATTCTTCTGATATATTTTTTTGAAGTAAATAATCCAAAGCGTCTGCTGTAACATTGAAGTTATGCTCTAAGAAGATTTTAATTAGATCTATTTTTTCCAAAACAAGCTAAACCCCAAAAATGGCTGATAAAAACAAACATGTTACATAGAGATGAAATCTCTGAAATGGCATATATTTCTTTTTTCATTTAATAATCCAAGAATATTCTACTAAAAAAGATACCGATGTATTTCTAAGCGAAATGCTTTTTCTTCAGTTCATTTGGGAAAATATAGTATTTATTTCCTTTTTGTAGAAAAAGAAATAGATAAAGTGAATGATAAATGTAATTAGTAACCCCGAATAAGTGAATCTACGGTGTAATAGCCCCTGGGGGGATTATATCCCAGTTGATTCGCCAAATATATATCCATCTATGGGTTGTTCTATAAGCAAGCTCATAATACTGCGCATACTCTGCGTAAGTATCGGAGAAACCTTTTGTTGCAGGAGCATTATCAGTTATTGGAGGATATAATTTAATGCGCTCAAAAACTTCCGTTGAAACACCTGTTTCATCTGGGGCTCCTCCTCCTGTAAATAATGACCAAAATACTGAGTCATAGAACTTATCGACATATCCTTGGATGTATTGGCCTCTCGAATCGTACTCAAGATAATCATCTGGATCTATTTGGATAATATTACCATTAGCTGCTCCAATACGAATAAACCATGGGACTTTACCAAGGTCAGAATCAAGTTGGTACACACCATCAGAGACCAAAAGGACGATGTAGGTTACATCGTACATTTTCGCAATTTTTAAAGAGTCTGGTGGGTTGAGAACCAATAAACACCCAACATTACCAATTTTTGTGCTATTACCAGTGGAATTATCTACTAAAATGGTTGTATTAGAAGTTCCACTGATCCAATAACCATAGTCCCACCAAGAAGCAGTCACATCCTTTGGTCCAGTATGATAATCTAACCAGCTTATTGCTTCTTGCCAGTCATTTCCTAGAATGATCTGGTTTCCTGTATATACTGGGGTAAGTATGGAAGAAGCCTGAGTTGATTTAGCAGATTCATCCACAGCCGTACCTACTGCATATAATAAAAGAAGACCTATAAATAAGAAAGCGATTGCAGTTTGTTCATTAGATAATGGCTGTATGAAGCGAGTTTTTCGTCGACTTAGAGCAAATCGTTCTTGAAATGCTAATACAAAAGGTAATAAGGTCTGGTCAATGGCCTTTGCTGCCAACAAGGAAACAGCTGGAGCTAATATTAGAGCTAATCTTACCATAGAACCAGCGAAATATATTGTTGTAATCCCAAATAATAAAAGAAGAATGTTCTTTTCGGTTGGTTTTTCGTAAAGGTAATAGATACTTAAAGGTAAGAAAAAGATTAATAATCCAGTATTTCTGAAAAATGTAGCCCAAGTTACAATTTGATGCTCGCTAACTGATTTTAATATAGGAGCATCATCTCGGAATATCGGTAAAAGAACAGTAACAAATTTTGATGAGATATTTGTTAAATAACCTCCTACCAATAAAACGATGAATACTAAGACAGTGGCAATTCCAATAAAAGGAATAAAGGTTTTAAAGCGAGCACGGATTTGCGTTGTGTCATAAAATGTGTTAATGTAGCGATAAATTTCTGCTAGGGTTAATAGACCAAGGACAGCTAAACAAGTCAAAGCGTCCGTAGCGAAGATAGATTCAGGGCCATTTCTTGGAATCAATGTCATGATGAAGAACCCTATAAGAACTGTTCCCCCGTATGAAAGAAATAATCTATCTGAATGCTTTTTAAGAATTAACAGAGCGAACGTATGAATTGCTATTAAGTTGAAGACGTAAGTCGAGGCTCCCCATGATCCAGATAGGATTCCAAGGCAAATTCCCGAAATTATTGTTATAATAACTGACCCTGTCCGTAATGATCGCGCATAGAAATACAATGCAAGGACAAGGAAAAGAATTCCCATTGATTCATTGTCAAAGAATCCGACTATAGTTCGTTGTAAGTGGCCAGCTGAAATCGCTAGAAAGAATGCAGCAAGTATTCCAACTTTTTTATTACTTAGTTCTTTCCCTAGAAAATATATTGCTATACAGGTTATAGATCCTAATAGAGCTGGTTGATAATAGCAAACTACCATTAAAGGAATGTCTAACCCCAAGAATATTGTTATTTGATGTAGTATTACTGCTGAAATAGGTGTTCCGAGGTAAAAACCTCGCCCCCAGAATCGTCCTTCAGGGTACCACGTCTGGTTATCAACCCAGCTTAAAAATTGAGCAAGACCATGTTCTTCGATGTAAATTGCTGCACGATATTGGGAATAAGGATCATTAGCTGTAAGAATAATTTCATATGGTTTTATAACTGCAAATATCCTAACGAGATAAGCTAAAATGAAAATGAAAATGATAGCTGAATAGCTTAGAAGTATTTCTTTGTTAATCGTTGTAATCGCAGTATTATAGCGATTTCTGAGGTCATCTAGGATTCTATCAATAATAATGGGCATATAGCTGTTTCACCTTGAGATTTCTCTGTTAGATAATTCATATCTATGAGAAAAATAGCAATTTATTCTAAAACGGCTTACTTGCTTTGCAAACGGCACTCTTTTACAATATTTTATTTGTGTAATGTAATACAATATTTTGATTGTTTCATGTAATCTTCACCGATATATGGTGTCAATGATGACAAAACAGCCAATAGACATCGATATAGAGTTATTTGAGCTCATGTTTCCAGGAAAACTTGTAGGAAAGGCGGTTATTGATGCAAATGCTCGTATGATTGGGGTTATTCGTAACATTAGAATTCAAATTCCCTCACCAACTATTAGTTTGACTGTGAAGGGTCTTGATACAGAATTTACTGTTAAATCAGAAAATATTCAAGCAATCGGTAACGTTGTACAATTGAATATTATTATAAAACATTCTGAACCCATTGAAATTAATGATATAATGAAATTAAGGAATGAGATACAAGAAGAACTAGTTCATTTTTATTCGTTATTGAAATAATAGTGGAAGCATAAATGAATTAAGGTTTATTTGACATTAATGGTATGGAGTCTTTAAACCAAATCAAAAATATAATATAGATATTCTCTATAGTCTTTTATTAACATAAATAGTAGTAAAAAGGGGTACTTATTGCTTTAACCTTTAGAGGCCCATATTCATGAATTTGATTAATAACAGTCTATCTTGAAAAGAAAAGCGATCTTATTAACTTACAATGAAAAATATTTAATTAATTATTGGATTTCTACTTTTAAGGCGTCTTAATTATCCTTGGGAAAAATATGGTAAATAGGAGTCGTCTGACATCATGGTTGATGCATTTAAGAGGTAGACGTGGTAAGCAGGTTATTAACCATGCTGTGAAAATGTTTCGTTTCCATAAAACGCCTTTTTCTCAATTATTACAAAGGATTTTAGAAATTCTTGATGAATATGATGCAAAATTTACATTTCCCCTTGTAGCAGCAACAGCTCAATCTAATCCTTCATTAGTCGAATGGTTAAGGTCATTTCCTCATGAAATAGCTATTCATGGGTATAAACACATAAAATATCCATTTTTATCTCCTAAACAACAAGCACTTGAACTAAAGAAGGCTATCCATATTTTTAGGGAATTAAAGATTCCTTATAAAGGTTTTAGAGCGCCTTACAATGCATATTCAAAAACTACTATAGATTTGGTGGAAGAATTTGGATTTAAGTGGGATGGAGGAATAGGATATCGTCATGAGTATAGACATGGTTATGAATTCTTTAAAGTTAAATTAAGAAATGGAAATATGTCGTCTTACACCTGTATTCCTTTATGTGAGTGGTCTGATGACCGTATGATTGATAGATACAAACTTTCATCAGAAAAAATGGCTAAAATCCTGATTATTCAATTAGAAAAAGCTCGAAAGGTTAATGGACTTATTATGTACGATCTTCATCCAATAAGAATCGGACAGAAAGAGTATATTCAAAGTTTGAGTAGTTTACTCCTTCATGCAAGGAGAATTGGTGCGTGGGTGCCCACGGTTTCGGATGCGGTGGATTACTGGTCAAAATACCAGCGATGGAAAGGACATGCACCTGTTTGTTGCTTACTTACAGGGGATATAGATAATTTTACTTTTTTTGATTATATGAGAAGAACTTAGTTATAAGGTTTGATTTTAATTGACAAACTGCTTCATAGGTATTGATATTATTGAAATCCAACGCTTTAGGGCGTTTCCTCCTTCAAAACATTCACGTTTTTATGCACATATCTTCAGTGAATATGAATTGCAATATTGTAGTGACTTTTCTGATCCATATCCTCATTTTGCAGGGATTTTCGCTGCAAAAGAGGCAATCTTTAAAGCTGTAAATAAGTTATTACCAATAAAACTCACCCAAATTTCAATTCAACATGATAAAAATGGGAAACCTGAAGTTTGGCCTGAAGATAGAACAATATCTCCTTCAATAGGAAATAAATGGTTGAATGACAATTATGATCTAAAAGTTCAAGTCACTATAGCACACTCTAGTGAACTAGCTATAGCATGGGCTATAGTTTTTTCGCGATCATCCGATTATGACTTATTAAAGGAATTAAGTGAGATTAAAGTTAAATTGGAGCGAGAAGTTAACGATGAATTCCAGAATCGATGTATTTCATGAACAAAATGATTTACTTGAATTGGTTCGTAAAGAACCGACTCATAGGAATTATTGGAACGTGTATAAGCGAATTAAACAGTTAGATTTTTCGACCATGGAAATTCCCCCAAGCCAAGGTATAAACATCGCCTTGATGAGTTCATTTACTATTGATCCGCTAGCGATTTATCTTGACATATACTGCCGTTTAGAAGGGCTTTTTCCAGAAATCTATATCGCTCCATTCAACCGGTTTCAAGAAGAGATTATTAACGAACAGAGTGGCCTTTACCAATCTCAACCAGATATAGTAATACTTTTTATTGAAGTAGAATCATTGTTAGAAGATATGTTTAGAGTTAAATTTCCTCAAACGAACATAAAAGATAAACAGACCGAATTGGATCGAATTATTCAGAATTTAATACAACTCTTGACATTATTAAATCAAAGGAGTGAATCTCTAATACTTTTTAGTAATTTTGTATTACCAACGTTTTCTCCTTTTGGAATTCTAGATAATAAACAGGAAATTGGCTTCAAGCGCTTCTATCAACTATTAAATACAAGGCTTGAAAAATCATTCCGAAATAACAAACAAGTTTTCATATTTGATCTCAATGAAGTTGCTAGCAGTTATGGCAAAGACAGGTACATGAATTATTCAATGAATTATCGGGGTTCGCTGCTATTCAAAGACTCTTTCTTGCCTCATGTTTCTTATGAGTTGATGGGGTACATTAAAGCACTAAAATCGAAGAATAGGAAATGTGTTGTTCTTGATTTGGATGGTACTCTTTGGGGTGGTATTATTGGAGAAGATGAGCTCGATGGGATCAAACTTAACGTCACTTATCCAGGAAATGAATTTGTAGATTTTCAACGCTCTCTCTTGAGCTTAAACAATAGGGGTATCATTTTAGCAGTAAACAGTAAGAATAATCTTGATGATGCTCTTGAGGTCTTCCAGAAACATCCTTTCATGCTTATAAAAGAAAAAAATCTGGCTGCTTATCGCATTAATTGGAATGATAAAGTACAAAACCTTATTGAATTGAGTAAGGAAATTAATATTGGATTAGATAGCTTTGTCTTTCTTGATGACAATCCCATAGAACGTGAACGCATAAGAACATCCTTGCCTGATGTTCATGTTGTGGAGCTACCAGCTAGCCCTACACTGTTTCGACAAGCTTTAGAAAAAATGAACGACTTTAACACGCTATCACTGACCAGGGAGGATCTCAACCGCGGTAAAATGTATTATGCAAGGCGAAAACGCCAAGTTCTTGAACAACAGGTACAATCCATTGAAGAGTTCATTAAATCGTTAAACATTGTAGCAAAAATTAAATTTGCTGATGATTTAGTTCTTCCACGTATCACAAGTCTTCTGAATCGGACAAATCAATTTAATTTAACAACTAGACGCTATACAGAGGCCGAGATACACCAAATGTTTTCTAACAGCGAAAGATATCTTATATACACTTTGGAAGTCCTTGATAAATATGGTCACGAAGGAACTGTAGGCGTTGCGATTGTTAAGATAAATTCCGTAGAAACATATCTAATTGATAGTTTTCTTATGAGTTGTCGGGTAATCGGTAGAAAAATTGAAACAACATTCTTATATAAAATAATAAAGGATGTTCAAAAGAAGAAAGTGGAAAATCTCGAAGCTGAATACATTCCCACGAAGAAGAACTCATTAGTAAAGGATTTTTATCCAAAACATGGCTTTAAATTAGTAGAAAAACGAAATGATGGATATATGCGTTGGGTATTTCATCCTCTGGAATCCAAGATAATCTATCCTGAATACATTCAGGTAGTTGAAGAATGATGACGAAAGCTCAAGATATATACGAGGATATTATTTGTAAGATCCTTCTATTAGAAAGAAATATGATAAACAACGATATTTCTCAAAAAAACCTCGAAATCTGGGATTCTATGACTCATCTTGCTTTGGTATCTGAATTGGAGCAGGCCTTTGATTTTTTTCTATCAGATGATGACATCATAGAAATAAAAACAATTGGTGATATAAAAAAAATCCTGGGTAAGCATGGAATTAACGTCACCTAAGGGAATGACTTTCCCATAACCACTGAAAAATGTAGTTATTTTCTTTCTTCATTTTTCATAAGCCTCCCTGTTTTTGGTCTTGGTAATTTAGAAACTACTCGTGCTGGATTACCAGCAGCAACCCTGAAGTCGGGAATTGGTCGGTTAACAACAGCCCCAGAAGCGACAATAGATCCTTCACCGATTATTGCTCCCGGGAGGATGATTGCACCAGATCCGATCCATGCACCACGTTTTATGTGCACTGGTTTCGGTTTTTGTTTAAAAATACCAGTTTGCTGATGATAAGGACTTCCTCCAGAATGAGCGAGAATTAAAGTTAAGGGCCCAATACTAGCATCATCTTCGACTGTTATCAAATGTGGATATTGACTGTCAATAAAGACTAAATTTCCTATATATACACGCTTTCCAATGTTCACACCACATCTACGCCATACATTAGCCCTAAATTGGTATATAGGTGCAATCCAGGCTAATATACGAAGGATTCTACCTAAAATTCGTCCCAATTACAATCACCAGCCCATTAAGAGTTCATACTCGAAAAAAGCATTAGGTCATACACCAATTAAAGGTTTTGTCTTCAAACCTTAAAATTTCAGTCTTTAAATACATAATTTTACTTAATTCTAATGATTTTAGTAGTTAGGTTGAGTAATAAATCCAATATTTCAAGAATAATTTTCATTTCTTCAAAATCCTCACAATCTGCAAGCTTTTGAGCAATATAAGTTAATTTCCCTGTTAAAATGTCTTGTATTATCTCACGGGTTTCTGAGAACGAGTAAGCATGTTCAATTTCTCTGACTTCGTCATCAGAACTAACAAATACAGCTTTTCTACCACATTTTGGGCAAAATGTATTCTCATTCTTTTTAAACAGAGGAACTTTACAGTCTGGACAAGAATCTGCTAGCATTGTAGCTCCTGAAAGTAATAGTGTACTCATCTGCTTAATATCAGATAATTTATCATTTTTCTTCTTCGACATTGGAAATAAGACCTTTATTGAATTTAGAATTCAATACTAGTTAAATCTTGGATAATTTTATCTTCATTTATGTTAAATTTTGTTTTGAATTGGTTTTAATATTATGCATTTCATTCAGATCTTGAGTAAAATCCTTTAAAATATGAGGGATGTGGACCTCAGTTATTGCTGCTCTCAAAGAAAGTCCTTGATCTTTCTTTTCTTTCCAAATAAATGAGTTTAGCCTAATTAGTTCTGATGTTCGTGGATCTTCTTCACCAAGATTTTTTTCAGATTTTGGTAGCAATTCCTGATGAATACTAACTGATGGTTGGTAAAGTTTTTGATATATGCTTTCGGTAATAAATGGTGAAATTGGTGCTAGTAGCTTAAGTATCACCTTGAGTACATGATAAAGACTATAACGTGCGCTTTGTACTTCATCAGAGTTCTTCTGATTCTGACCATATGCACGTGATTTAACTAGCTCTATATAATGGGGAGCAAAAATATTCCAAATCCAGTTATAAATATTCTCTGAAGGAATTGAAAAATCTAATTTAGCATAACCTTCTGTACAACGATATATCAATGCATCTAGACTTGTTAATATCCATTGATCAGTCGGGAACAGCGATTTAGGAGCTTTTTCAAGGGGAAAAGCAGAAAGAAACCTTGCAATATTCCATAATTTAGTAATAAATTTCGCATTACCATCAAGTTTTGATAGAGAGAAACGAATGTCAGAACCATGGCTTCCTTGTAAACATGAGGTTAATCTGACACTATCAGCTCCATAGTGGAAATTTGGGATCCCATTTTTCTTTGTGATCTTTTCGATTTTCTCCTTTTCAGAAATTATTTTCCAGCTATCTTTCTCAGGTTTCAGGATTTCTGGTGTATCTTCAGATAAGTCCCACGGTTGTAAAAATATCAAGGGATCAACACTATTTCCAGTGCTTTTAGACATCTTTCCACCATAAGGATCAAGTATTAACCCAGAAAGCCATACCTGCTTGAAAGGAGGGGACTTAAAAAGATGGTAAGATCGAAGAATAGTATAATAAAGCCAGGTACGTACAATATCTTTTGCTTGTGGTCGTATTGAACAGGGAAAATTATTTTTAAAGAAATCTGTCTCTTCACTACTGAAAAAAATATTTCCATAATTGCAGGCTATTAATTCCGAAATGGAAGAATCAAACCATGTGTCAAAAGTTCGTGTTTCCCCTCTTGCGGTGACAAGAGAACTTCCACATTGTAAACAGGTTGGAATAGGCGCTTGTTCTCTCCACGCTTCATAATAACGATCAAGTTCAGTTTCTTTTGGAATGTTTGGAAAATTACACTCAGAACAATACCAAATTGGAATTGATGTGCCATAAAATCTTCTACGACTTATTGCCCAATCCATATTGATGGCGTTTATCCAGTTATCTAGGATAATTTTACTAGATTTTGGATAAAACTCCATTTGATCTGTGAGTATTTTTAATTCAGATAGGATTTCTATCTGTTTCAAATAATACTCATTCATTGCAATGATTTCAATGGGCGTTTTTGACCTCCAGCAGATAGGGATACGGCGTGAAGTTTTTTTGGAATCGATCAACAATCCTTGTGTTTCTAGATCTATTAAGATAGCTTTTCGTCCTTCTTTAATAGTGAATCCCTTATATTTACCTCCGATCTCATTTATTTTTCCATCAGGATTGATCATTGTCTGTGGACTCATTATTCCAAATTCTCGTAGAATTTTAACATCTGATTTGTCACCATAAGCACAAATCATCATAATTCCTGTTCCGTATTTGGGATCAGCCTCTCTATGAGCTCTTATGGGGACTGTTTTTTTGAATAAAGGTGTTATAGCATTTTTATCTTTTAAATGAGAATAACGAGTATCAGACGGGTGAAAAATTATCAATTCACATGTTACGATTAGTTCTGGGCGAGTAGTTGCGATTATTAATGATTCATCTGTAGTTTCAATATCGAATTTTATTTTATAGAGATCAGAATGATCAATACGATATTCAATTTCAGCGTCAGCAATCGTAGTACCACATTCAATACACCAATTATTTGGTCTATTATCCTCGTAAATCAATCCTTCGTACCAAGCCTTACAAAAAGTCCTTTGGGTATTATATCGATATTTGGGGGAATCTGTTCTATAAAAAATTTCAGGAGATCCATAAAAGGTGTTGCAAGACAACCCCATCCATTTCATTACCTGAATAGTGTTCTTTTCAGCTTTATCAAGTTCTTCTTTGCAAATTTGGAGAAATTCTTCACGATCCATGTCATGCATGGATTTTTCTAATTTTTGTTCGATTTTTACTTCGACTGGTAGACCATTTCGATCAACACATGCAGGGAATATCACGTTGTAACCTAACATTCGGTAATACCGTGCTATCATATCTATCTGAGCATAATGAACCGCAAATCCAAGATGAGCGCGACCAGAAACATATGGAGGAGGAGTATCGATAATATAATTGGGTTTGTTAGGGTCATTTATGAATTTAAAGACCTCATTTTCTCTCCAAAATTTTATTATTTCACGTTCTTTACAAGCTTTCCATCGTTTCTGTTTGATTTTAGGTTTGAATCCCATTCATTTAACCTCTATTTTGTTCGTATTAGATAATTTGAATAAGAATGCCTCTACTCGTCCAATAGGGCGTTGGGTAGCTAATTTATTTAAAATATGAAAAATATAATTGCAAAACGAAATATTTATTTCTGTAAAAAAATAGAGACAGAAAAATGTGGTGAGATACTGTGTTTTTACACTAGCTGGGTAGGCTAGAAGAATTAACAAAGTGATCCCAGCTGGATATCACCGTTTATCACCAATTTTAATTGATTTAAGAAACCCTTTTTAAACTTTGATTTGTGGTAATTATTAGTATTAGTTCTGATCAATATACATGGTGTTTTCCTAAACTTTCAGAAATTAAGTTGATTATCCTTTCGTTAATGGCAAGAACGTCCGATTTACTTTGGTTTATCCCATGATAGTTCCATTTGAGAGAATAGTTTTATGACTCCTGGCATTCTAGCAGAAGAACAGCTTAAATTAGAATTAATTCGTGTTCTGTCAAAGTTTTTCTTAAGGCATATAGAAGAACTAGTGAGAAATCAGACAGGAGCCTTTTTCCCAGTAGAAAAAATAGGAAATGTGACTTTGGGGAAGAGATTGGGAAGAAGGAAAGAACTTCAGTTAATGACTGTAGAAGTTGTGGATACGTTACAAAACAGAAAATACAACGTTGATCTTGCTTTTAAATTTTTTTCAGACCCCGAAACAGCAGTAAAAGAAAGTAATGGGGCTGTATGGTTAGGAGAAGTCCTCAAAAACAATGTTAAGGTTCAAACACCGCAATTATTATATTTTTCACACGAGAATTCCTTATTAATATATGAAGGCCTCAGAGAGCCGCGAGAATTCTTTGATAGTGAACTCGATCAACCACAAAAGTTTTTTTTGGCAGGAATGGCTTTACCTTATATCCACGGTATTTTTAAACATAAAGTGTTTGTTGATAGATATTTACATTTGATTTCCGAAGTAGTCAAAGGATTAAATATAGCTCCGGGGGATAAAAATGAGCTTTTTTCTCTTTTTAAAGGAGAATTTCGTCGTATTGGGCTAAGTGATGCAGGTGCTAATTGTTTTGGGGATTATCATCCTGGAAATATAATGTTCAAGGAGGAAAAAGCATTGACAAGTTATACTGGGGATTTAAAAATTGATCGAACAGAGATATATTTAATAGATCCTGCCTTTTTAGACAAAACAGGAAACGTTGATCGTGCTGAGGATATCGGAACTTTTTTCTCTAAGTTTGCCTATAATGACTTTTATCTTTCTCAATCGTTTGATAAAACGGTTCCTGATTTTGAACTCATTTGCAAAGGATACGATTACACAATCTCCAAAAACGGGATCGCATTGGAAGAGTTTTATCCTGATGGAACGACTTTTAATTTCCATATTGCCCTTGGGATTCTAATTGATTCGATGTTTAAAATTCGAAATCCAAAGTTCGTCAATCCCCAAGGTAGGATTCAAACAAGTGTAGAAGCAGTAATGCATATCCTGAAGAAACATCCCTTTGAGATTTGACTTATTCGCCAAAAGTCTCCTTTTTCTAGGTTACTGATGAAAATTGAGACCTTGAAAACTGAAGAAATTTGCTTTTAATAATTTCATGAGTATGAACGAAATTTACATCATAAGTTTATGTTAATAGCTTTCCTTGAAATTCAGATTAATAAACTTTAAAATCACCACATTTTATCCAAACATCACACAAAGGCGTTGTATGCCTAATATAATGTTTTATAGATGAATGATTCTCAAAATGATTATTCAATGTTTTTATTGACTTTTGGTTGGAGGTAACATCAAATTTAAATTCACACAAATTTCGTTTTAACTGCCTTCCTTACTGAGCTCAGATGGTGTCTGTCAAGGTAGTTCATAAAATGATGGGATAGATAGTTTTTTCGGTGAGATACACTTAAGGTTAATTTAAGAAGGTTAATAGCACACATTTCAACGAATTCAAGGGTAATTAGTTCAATATTACATATGTCATCGTTTTTTCATAAGAGGATAATTAGAAGACAGAAGAAGGAGTATTTGTTATGGAGCAAATCACCAACAATGATAAATGGGAAGTTCTTAAGTCCATGTATCATGAATTTGGACTTGTAAGACAGCATCTTTATTCTTTCAATGAATTTGTGGAAAAAAAATTAAATGAAATTGTCCAAGAACGTCCAAAAATCGAACCTGATATTGAGGGCTTTTACGTCAAGTTAGAAGGTATTGACATAGGAGAACCTTCAGTGAGAGAAGCCGACGGCTCTGAACGAACTATATATCCCATGGAGGCTCGTGTTAGGAATTTAATATATTCTGCTCCGTTGAACTTAAAGATGAGGCCTGTATATGTAGATGCAGGCGTTGAAAAGGAGGAAGAGGTTGTAACAGCATATATTGGCCGATTACCTATTATGTTAAAATCTAAGTCTTGTTTGCTATATAATTTAGGTCGAGATGAACTAACACGGTTAGGGGAGGATCCAGAGGATCCTGGTGGTTATTTCATTATCAATGGTTCAGAAAGAGTTATTGTAACACAGGAATATTTAGTTTCTAATCGAGTTTTAGTTGATAAAGGGCGTAAAGGCTCTTCAACAACTGCTGTGGCAAAAGTTTTTAGTACTGTCGCGGGTTTTCGTTCTTTGGTGTCAGTTCAACGTAGGAAAGATGGTAGACTACTTGTAAACTTCTTCAGTGTTCCGCGACCTTTACCACTAGCAGTTCTCATCAAAGCTTTAGGTGTGACTATTGACCGGAATATAGCTAATCTAGTCACTAATGAGCCAGAACTGATTCAAGAGCTATTACCAACCCTTCGTGAGGCAGCGGAAATAGTAGACCAAGAAGAAGCTTTAGATTTTATTGGAAAAAGAGTTGCGGTAGGCCAGACAAGACAATATCGCATTTTACGGGCAAAACAAGTATTAGACAATTATTTGTTGCCTCATGTAGGAAAAAATGAAAGTTTTCGGCAACAAAAAGCGCTATATCTAGCACAAATGGCTTTAAAAGTAATTGAACTTAACCTCGGCCGTATCGATCAAGATGATAAAGATCATTATGCTAATAAACGACTTAAGTTAGCAGGAGAGATGCTTACCAGTCTTTTTAGAGTTGCATTTCATTCATTATATCGTGATATCAAATATCAATTGGAAAAAGGAGCAAGAAGGGGGAAATTGCCTAATCTAAGGGTTGCCATGAGAGCTGATGTTATAACTGAACGAATTCGACATGCTCTTGCCACAGGAAATTGGGTTGGAGGTAAAGCTGGAGTTTCCCAGCTCCTAGATCGTACAAATTATATGTCAACTTACAGTCATCTTCGTCGAGTTATTAGCCCTTTAATTCGAAGTCAAGCTCACTTTGAAGCAAGAGATTTACATGCTACTCATTGGGGTAAGATATGCCCTAATGAGACCCCAGAAGGCCCTAACTGCGGTTTAGTTAAAAACCTCGCTATGCAGGCTTACATATCTATTGGTACAAGTGAGCAATCTGTACGTGATTTTATCTTTCAGAATTGTACTGTTGAACCAGTTACAGAAGCCATAGATCATCAGGGAGTGCATATCCTCTTAAATGGTAATCTAATTGCCACAACACGTCTACCTGAAGAAACTTTTAATTTAATCCGTGAAGCAAGGAGATCTTCCAAGCTTCATCATGAAATTAACTTAGCTTTTTTCGAAGAAAATCGTATTATTTCGATAAATACTGATGGAGGCCGTGTTAGACGACCCCTAATTATTTTAGATCGCGAAGTAGAAGGAGTAAAGCAATTTTCTAAACCTCGTTTAAGACAAATACATGTCGAGAAATTAAGAAAGGGAGATATTAAGTTCTCTGATTTACTAAAGGAAGGTGTTATTGAATTTCTCGATGCAGAAGAAGAGGAAAACGCTTTTATTGCCATGACATTAGAAGAAATTCAACCTGAACACACTCATGTTGAGATCTCCCCATCTGCTATATTAGGGATTTGTGCATCAATCATCCCCTACGCAGAACACAATCAGTCTCCTCGAAATACATATGAGGCGGGAATGACAAAACAAGCTTTAGGTTTATATGCATCAAATTTCTATTTTCGGACGGATAGGCGCTCACATATCTTACAAGCACCACAAATACCACTAGTTGGTAGTAAATCAATGGATGTCATTGGGTTTAACGATCGTCCTGCAGGCCAGAACTTTATTGTAGCTATCTTGAGTTTTCAGGGGTATAACATTGAAGATGCAATTATCTTAAATCGTGCGAGTATTGAACGGGGTCTTGCCCGTAGTCATTTTTTTCGATCATATGTTGGTGAGGAAAAAAAGTATCTTGGAGGACAAGAGGATAGATTTGAGATTCCACAAAAAGGAGTTCGCGGGTATCGTGCGAAAGAAGTTTACCGGCATTTAAGTGAAGTTGATGGAATAATTGAGCCAGAAATTGAAGTAGGGGGGGGTGATATTTTAGTGGGTCGTACTTCAAGACCTCGATTTTTAGAAGAATATATTGAATTAGAATCTTTAGAATCCTCAACACCTCAAAGGCGTGAAACTAGTATTGCAATTCGCCATGGAGAAAAGGGAATAGTGGATGGAGTGATATTAACAGAAACGTCTGAAGGGAGCACATTAGTAAAAATTAAAGTAAGGGATCAGCGTATTCCAGAGTTAGGAGATAAATTCGCATCACGTCATGGCCAAAAGGGAATTATTGGCCATATTGTTCCTCAACGAGATATGCCATTTACTGAAAGTGGAATCGTTCCTGATCTAATAATAAATCCCCATGCCATTCCAAGTCGAATGACATTGGGGCAAATAATCGAGTGTATGAGTGCAATTGTTTCATGTTACGAAGGACAACAAATAGATGCCACATTGTTTGAAGCTCCTGATCCCGAGGACATTGCCATTAAACTCCGTAAACTAGGTTTTCATCCGTATGCTGAATCAGTAATGTACGATGGGATGACTGGACAGAAACTTCCAGCACGAATTTTTATTGGTCCCACCTATTATCAAAAACTGCATCATCTTGTAGCAGACAAAATTCACGCCCGAGCCAGGGGGCCTATTCAGATCTTAACTCGACAACCTACAGAGGGGAGAGCCCGGGAAGGAGGTTTACGATTTGGAGAAATGGAACGTGATTGTTTAATCGGTCATGGTGCTGCGCTCTTATTGAAAGAGAGATTATTAGAAGAATCTGACAAAACAGAGATCTTTATTTGTGAGAAGTGTGGACTAATAGCAACTTGGGATCGCAAAAAAGACCAAACGTACTGTAATGTCTGTGGAAACGTTGATACAGGAATCTTTAAGATAGCAATATCTTATGCATTTAAACTACTTCTTCAAGAGCTAATGTCTCTTACGATTAAACCCCAACTTATCTTAACCGATTCAACTCACTGAATAAAGTGAAAAAAATGTCAATAGACAGTAGTAGAATAGGAACAGCAAGTTTCTATAAAAAAGCAATTCGAATCCTAAAGCTCGCTAAAAAACCAGACAGGTCAGAAGTTTTTTTGGTCATCAAGATTACTACTGCAGGGATGGCAATCCTCGGGTTAATAGCTTATGTAATTCGACTTGTACTTTATGGAGTGATTCTTCAAAACCAAATGTAATTGTTTCCTGTAACAATAGAGCACCGTGTTTTAAACATTAGAGAATGTGATTAGATTGCTTGAAAAAGTTGGAATTTATTGCTTCAAAGTAAAGAAAGGACAGGAGTTTAATGCAGCGGAAGCAGTCGCCAATCGTGCAGAAATAAATCAACTTGATGTAAAAACTGTTTTAGTAACAGAGATCCAAGGGTACATTTTCATAGAAGGGGATGTTCAAGACATAACTCAAGCTGTTGATGGTGCTCATTATATTGGTAAGCAATTAGGGCGTGTTCCAGTTTCAGAATTAGAGGGGCACCTTATACCGACACCAGTTATCGAAGGTTTAAAGACAAATGACATAGTTGAGATTGTTGACGGACCTTTCAAGGGTAGTCGAGCTAAAATTTCTTCAATTTATCAAGCTCGTGAAGAAATTACTGTTGATTTACTGACAAGTAGTGTTACCATCCCAATTGTTCTACACGCAGATTCAGTTAAATTAATTCAACCAAGTGAAGAAGAACAGGATGAAGATTCAGATTTTTAAACTGTATTCTTTTTTCCTGTTCTGTAAATATATATACAATAATAAAACATGATACAACTTCTTCGGTCTACTAATTTAATTTTCATCTTTTTTATCCTTCAGATAACTTATTAATATAGACAAAAAAAGCCCGCATATTGGATATATGAAACACGAGTCTCTGAACTAAAAGATTTGACTGAGAGGAAAATATTTCAAAGGCGGCTAAAATGGAAATATCTGCAATTCGATCAGGAAGAGGACAAAACAAGAAGAAGGAACAAATTGATGTAATAGTCAACCTAGCAGAACAGAACTCAGTAATAGGTCTGGTTAATTTAAGTGGAATAAGTTCAAAGGCTCTTCAAGATATTCGCTCTTCAATGCGGTCAGGAGAAGTCGTTGCTACATTGAAAGTAGCAAAAAATACCTTAAAAACGTTAGCATTGGAAAATGTCGACAAACCAGGCATTGGAAAACTTATTCCTTATATAAACGACTCTTGTGCATTGATATTCACAAATGCAAACCCTTTCAAGCTTCAAAAGTTTTTAAATCAAAATCAGGTTCCTGCCCCTGCAAAGACTGGTCAAATATCACCTGTTGATGTGTTTGTTTCCGAAGGTGTCACTAATCTAGATCCAGGGCCAATTATTGGTGAACTTGGTTCAATTGGTTTACAAACAAGAATTGAGAAGGGAAAAATAAGGATAATGAAAACAGAAAAAGTACTTTCAATAGGAGATACTGTATCCGAGGCTCATGCTGCAGTACTTTCTCGTTTAGGAATTCAACCCTTTAAAGTGGGTTTAAAACTCAATACCATTTTAGAAAACGAGGAAATTATTGATGGAAGTATTCTCGATATAGATGAGAATAGAATGATTGCAGATTTGCAACGAGCTTATTTGGATGCGTTATATTTAGCAATCAATCCAAAGCTCGCATATTACTCCTCTGAATCGATCCCATTTCTATTAAAAACCGCTATTTCTCAAGTAATGGTTTTATCAGTAGATTCTGGTTACGTAACTGATAAAACAATCGTTTTTTTCCTTACAAAGACCTTAAAGCAGGCTGAATTATTGAAGGAACAAGTTTTAAGAAAAGATTCAGGATTTAAGTTTCAATAGAACTAATTTTCTCACAACATTTGTTAGTAATACAGTGATTAAAAAATGGTAAGATGAGTAAAAAGCTGTTTGCAAGTTTAATTCAAGTTCTAAGGGTATGGAAATCTTTATTCTCTTGAAAATTGGTATGTCTTATTTTAATAGCTGATCGACATAATTTTTAGGTTGAAATAACTCAAAATCGGTATATTTTTGACCCGTCCCGAGAAAAAGAACGGGAACTCCTCCTGTAGCAAAAGTAACGGATATCAAAGCTCCACCACGAGCATCAGCATCCATTTTTGCGAGAATTATGCCATTTAAGGGAATTTCCTTATGAAAATCTTTTGCTTGTTCTGTTGCGTCATTCCCAGCTAATGCGTCTACAACCAGTATTGAATAATCTGGCCTTGTAACTCGATGAATTTTCTTCATTTCTTGCATTAAATCCTGGTTTACAGCCATTCGTCCAGAAGTGTCGATCATTACAGCGTCAGCATATTTTGATTTCGCATGAGCAATTGCATCATAAGCTACAGCTGCAGAATCACTACCATATTTACCCCTAATTAATTTGACACCAATTCTGTCTGCATGTACTTTTAGTTGTTCTTGAGCTCCTGAACGAAATGTGTCACTAGCTGCAAGTATTACCTTGTACCCTCTTTTCTTTAATAGATAAGCCAATTTTGCAATAGAAGTAGTTTTTCCAGTACCATTTATTCCTAAGAATAAAAAAACGAGAGGAAGTTTTTTAGTTGTTTGATTTGTAATTTTCTGATGATTTTCTAGGACTTCAATAAGATTAAGTGGTTTTTTCGGTGAAATAATGTCGAGTATAATTGGTTTTGCAAAAACAGGAATCATTTTTGAGAGATCACTGAATCTTTTTGCACGCTTCCCAAGCATTTCAGTCGTAAGTTTCTTAGAAATCTTTTTTGCTACTTTTAGAGAAACATCATTTGATATGAGGAGTAGTTCAAATTCACGAATAGCTTTTCTAATATTTTTTTCATTGATTTCATATGTAGAAACTTTTCCAAGAAACTTGTGTACTCCCTTTTTTAAAGATGACAATCTTTATGAAAACCTCCAAAAATTGCATGATTCACCCTATAATTGAAATATTTTTTACCTTCACTTAATATCTGCTTTAATAATGATTTTTAGTATTTATTGCAAAATTTGGTATTTTTGGGCGATTTGCAGCAATTCTCGTCTTTGAAGATTTAGCTTTTGAGATAATTGTGAGTGTTGTTCTTGGAGTTGCTTTATACTATTCTCTAAATTTTCGATTTGGGATTTATTTCTGTTTTTTGAGTTTTCAATCTCTGTTTGAAGAGTTATCCCCGATCCTAGAGACATGAATGTCTTCTGAGAATCTTTAATTGTACATAAAATTAGGTTTGATCCTCCAATAGGTACTAAAATTTTATCTCCAGGTTTTTTTGATTTGAGCTCGCTTTGAGTTTTAATCGCATCGTTCAATGAATTAATGACTCTATAAATAAGTGTCATTTGTTGTTCTATCGCGCCAATATTTGATTGTAATTGGTCTATTTCTATTTGAAGATTTTTCACCTGATTAAGTACTTCATCAGGTAGGGTTGAACTAGACATCTATTAATCCTCATATGGAATCTTGAAATCAGTGGAAACTAGTTTTTGAATAAATGGATCTGTAATTTCTTGTGGGGAAATCTCATCAATTGAAATAATTCGAATTTGTCGTCTTTTTAGACGGTTTCGGCTTCCAAATTCCGAAAAAAGCTTATCTTTGGCCTGTTCTTCAGTTAAGGCACATAATTCTTTGGAAAAAGAGGTTGTTTCCCGTCTTTGTTTAAAAAATCCCAAGATTCTATAGATCTTAACAGCTATATCATTTTTCATGTTATTCTACCCTTTATAGGTGACTTTTTTTCAATTCACTTCGATTTTTTACTTTCTTTATATTAATTCGCAATTCGTTCGAGTAATCTTTCTGATTCATTAAGAAAAACAGCGTGTTATTTCCATAATCTCAATACCTGTTGTTTCTCGCCCAATAAGCATTCCTTTAGTGTTTCCGGTTATTCCAGAGGCCACAAATTCAGAACCTTTGTTAACACTTCCAACTCCTACCTGTTGTAGGTGGAGTATTTCTTTTATCTCGGAAATCTCTTCTTCACTGGCAAGTGGTGTAAACAATCCTCCATTATTGGTAACAAAAGCAAGACTTCCGACTAAATCTGAATTTGCAATTTTCTTTGCTTCTAGAGGAATATTTAGTGTATCAGATATTTCTTTTCTAATTATAGGAGGAACTATAGGAGAGATTAATCCACTATAATCATTCGCAAGTACAACATTACCAAATGCAAAAAATTCCGAAGATTGATAGATTGGAAGACCTGCTGACTTTATTTCGTCTATTACCTCTGAACTAATCACACTTGAAACAACAATTCCAAAAGAATTTCCTATAGCTAAAGAACCTATAATATTATCTGAAATTTGGGTCATTTCAACTTTCAAAGTCCGATGGACAAGATTTTTGAGATTTAAAGGAGTATTGTTTGGTAGAAATGCCTTATTTTCCGTACATAATATTTTGACCCCAATATGAATACTACCTAGAAAGTCAATGAATTCAATTTCCATGTTAAAGACTCACAAATAAGAATTGTCTAAATTGAAGTAGAAAAAAGATAAAAAATCGTATATCATCCGAGATAAACAGTTACAATATCATCTTCAGTTTTTACAGCACGAATTCTGATTTTTCTTGGTGGGTGTTGAATTCCACGAGCCCACATAAACTCATTCACTTCGGGGTCAATAATAACCGCATCACACCGAAGATGCCGTCTAACAAAAGCACGAAGATGCCGTATTGCTCTTGGAGTTCTCCTAGGACGAGGAATTCGTCGACCATAGACTACCTTACTGAACGGAATTGTGTAAATCCTTTCTTCTATTACTGCGTCAGATGAGGCTTCACTCATTAGATTCTCCTTCTATACTTAAGGTTTTATTTTTGTGGAACGCCATTGTCTTTTTTTCGGATGAGTAGTTACTTTTCGTGAAGTTTTCATAATTACCCAAGTTGGAACGGTCTGGTTAGAATTTATTCTTTTACCAAGGCGAATTTTTTTTGCATGAGGTTTATGTCGTGCCATCTATTAATCTCCTTATTTCCCCTTAATTTTCTCGGAGGGCCCCATTGTGGTTTTAAAGCTCACTGATTTAATTTGTGCAGCTCCTTTTGGAAGTTTTGTAGTTAATGTTTGTAAAATTGAACTTGCATTATCCGCTAAGTCTTTATTAGCCTGATTGGCTTTTCCAATCTTTGTATTGATTACAGGGGTTGATTTTAATCTCAGCTTCACTGTACGTTCGTATCTTTCCACAAATTTATCAATTTCAATTCGAGCTGAAATTGGTTTAGGCATCTTTCCTCTTGGTCCCAGAGTTTTTCCAAGAAATTTGGCTACAATAGGCATTAACTGCGGCTCTGCGAGAAAGAATGAGAATTCATTAGCTAGCTTTTTTGCATTCTTTGGTTCTTTAGCTAGTCTCTCGATTTCCTGGCGGCTCAAAGTCGTTAATCCAGCTTCTTTTGATTTGACGGCAAGATCACCTTCAGCAAAGATGGCAACACTAGATTTGCCTCCCAAATCATTTGGAACTAAGGTTTCTAAGTTGATTCTATTTGCAGGATTCTTTAAATCAATATCACGAAGGCCAATGGACATTTCAACGGTTTCAATAAATTTTCTTTGTTTTCTTTCAATACTTTTAACTTTGGCTCCAGATATTGCTTCTTCCAGTTGATTTGGTGTATATGACATGAAATATTCCCTTTTGAATTGTAATTTAGGCTTCTTTGATGTTTTTAATCTATTACAAGGTTTTCTAGTAAAGTTTTTTGTGTGTTTTGAGAAACCGTAAAGATAGAGATGGTGAAGAGGTATCAAAAAATTTAATTTTTCACTCTAAAATCGTTAATTACTGGATTATTAGTGAGAATTAGAACATAGAAGTTATTTCTCATTCATTCAGGTGAAAATAATGTCCAAGACCATTGAAGCATTAGTTGATGCAGGCCAAGCAACACCTGGTCCGCCCCTAGGGCCTCAATTAGGGCCTTTAGGTGTAAATATCAAAGCTGTCATTGATGAAATTAATAAAAAAACCCAAGGCTTTACAGGGATGAAAGTCCCCGTTAAAGTTGAAGTGGATGATTCACGGAACTTTACAATAGTTGTCGGTGTTCCTCCTACATCGTCTTTACTTTTAAGGGAAGCGGGAGTAGAGAAAGGAAGTGGTACTCCGAATAGTGAGAAAGTGGGAAATCTCAATTTTGCTCAATGCATTAAAGTTGCTCAGATGAAACAGGAATCCATGCTAGCTATTAATTTGCAATCTGCAGTGAAAGAGGTTGTGGGGACGTGTATATCAATGGGTTTAACCATAGATGATGAGGATCCAAAAACAATAATTGAAGCCATTAATGCAGGAAAATACGATAAATTTTTTGAGTAGTTATGTTGAAAGATTATTCAATTGAGTCCAATATTGGAGTTCATGGTTATAGTACACCACAATTTACGGGTATAGGGGGTATAATAAAGCAGCGAAATAAAGACTTCATAGTTCGAGAAATACCTCCAAGTGGAAAACCTATTTTCGATGGATCAGAAATCGGTGATAATTTAGGAGGGATGTTCATTCATTGTGTTCTCTGGAAAACAGGCCTTGACACTTATAGTGCAATAAGAAAGCTAAGTAGTAGCTGGAAGATCGCAGAAAAGGATTTTGGTTTTGCAGGTTTGAAGGATGCTGCTGCTGAAACCTATCAGAGAATTTCAATTTGGAACATTGATAAAAAGCGGATTTACACTACAAATTTACCAAATATTAAGATATTTTATCCTATACGTCAGAAATTCGCTGTTAAAATAGGTGATTTGCTAGGGAACTTTTTCGAAATCATAATTCGCAACAATCATCAGAAGTGGAACAATGAAGAATGGGAACACTTTAAAGTTCATCTAGAATTAAAAGGAGTCCTAAACTTTTATGGACCTCAACGATTTGGAGCAAGACGACCCATTCTCCATTTAATAGGAAAACTTCTTCTACAGGAGAAGTATTCCGATGCAGTTACTAAATATTTAGGTGAAATAAGCCCCTTGGAGAATGAGCGGATTACAAAATTACGACAGAAATATCATGAAACTCATTCTTACAATAAGTTAAGATTCGAATTCCCATATTCATATCATATTGAAAGGATGTTGTTAAGGGGACTAATAAGACATCATTCAGCTAAAAGCATCATGTTGAATTTACCTAAGTCGTTTCTGAAGTTAGCAATTTCTGCTTACCAGTCTTATCTTTTTAATAGAGTTTTAAGTCATCTTAACAAGACCTGTGTTCCCCTTGCTAGTGACATTGCAATTCCTTTACCAGGATATCGGACTATTCAAGAACAAGTTAGTGATGAAATATGGGATAACTTAACAGCTTTATTAGAGAAAGACTCCTTAGATTTACACAGTTTTAGACATGAGCAACCAAACTTGCGTTCAAAAGGATCCTCAAGAAGAGCTATTATCTTCCCGAACAATTTCAATTATTTTCCAATGGATATTGAAGAGAAAGGGATTAAAGTTACATTTAGTATACCTAAAGGATCCTATGGCACCATTGTCATCCGAGAGATAACAAAAAATAAGATTTAATGAATCATCTCTGGGGATAGAAAATTCCGTTCTCCACTCGTCCTTTAAGCTCACCCTGATTTATCAGGGTTTCAATGGCTTTACCAACAGCAGCAGCTGATATACCTGCGATTTCGATTTGGTCAATATCAGTAGCTTCTTCGACAAGGTTAACTGCTTGAATTAGTAATTCTTTCTTCGATTTTCCTGAACCGATTTCGTCTCCACGAATTTTCTTTAAAGAAGCACGAACAGAAGCATTACATGTTGGACAGTGAAATGATCCCATTATGGTTAAAGTAACTCGACCATCCTTATCTGGCATTGGACTAATTAACTGCCATGTTTTTTCTGGAGGAGTTTCAATGGGATTTAGAACATAGCCACATTTTTTACATGAAATCTTCTTCTTTCTTTTCTTACTTCGAGGACTCATATTTTTTGCCTTCTTTAATTGTCATAAATCAAGAATAATTATCGTTTAATTCAGGAGTTGTTATAAATTAAGTGCCTGAATAGTAGTTCTTAGACAGGCGTGACAAATCTCTCCTCCATATGGTCGATCAGCATGTCTTCCACTTTTAGAGTCTTTCAATGTGTTTGTTTGTACTACCGTACCACAAATTCTACAATGCGACTTTTGAGTTCTTCTTTTGGCTTTATGTACTAGTATTCGTCCCCCTGGACTTTTTTTCTTTCTAACATTCTTAGTCATTTTAATTGAACACCTAAAACCTTGATTTGGTCTCAATCAGGTTGTAGTCCTGAAATTTTTCGTAAAATTGATCCAAATGCTAAGCTACCACCAAAATACCACCAGATATAATTGGGTATAAAGACTTGTCCCCATCCAGGAAGCTCTGCATTCTTTCCTATTTGGAAAATCCAAAGGGTTTCAAGTCCGAAGGTTGGATCAAAGGGTATTATAGCAGGGACATTTCCTGACACCATTTTCCCCTTATAAGCTGGATTCAAAGCGTACTGCTGACCACTATTTTCCACATCTTGATTAAGCCAGTCAGTCCATTCTTTGGCTTCTGTATCTCCAGCAGAATTATGTACGAAATACGCTGTTTCGACAATAATACCGTTTTCTGGATCAGCTCTTTCTGTTCCCTTTATCATTTTTGTTTTACTTGGAACATTGTCATCCTCAACATCAGCACTATTAGCTATCGCATAAAGCCAAATCATACATTTATCCTGTGATGTTTTTACACTTGGAGATACACAAGGTTCTTCCGTTTTTTGTTGAACAGCTCCCTTGATATGGATTGGAGAGGTAGTATTTACATTCCTAAAAGTATTAATCTGACCTATCCAACTACAGTTATCTGTCCAAGTCCATGTATAATTTGAAGGTTCAGAATCACCTGCAATTTTCCAATAAATATAAACATGCTGACCGCTAATTGCATTATGTATATACTCATGCTCATTTGTCCAGCCAGAGGGAGTTGAGCTTATTGAGGTGCCATTGTTATCGGAACCAATTGTGCTAACCATTAAAGCAATCATTAAATCATCTTTAATTGTCCCTGGTGGCTTATTTATCAGCATTGTAGTTACAGAATCACCATCAGTAGCCTCTGCATAAGCAATATAAGTGATACCTGTGTGGAAGCTATAGAAACCAGAGAGAACAATGAAAAAAATTATCATTGGAAGAAACATGATCATTAATGGTTTCAAGTTCATCATTGTAAGTTCGGATTGTACTTTTCGCATCCTGTCAGCATTTCTCTCATATTTTAACTTTAATTTACTATCAGCTGTTTTTAGCATTTGCATACGTAATTTTTGATACTTTTTTGTTTCTCTTGTAAGCCTTCTTAATTTATCAACATCAATCATTTTTCTAGAAACCAAAGTAGACGCTAATGATACAAAGAATGCAACAATAAGAATAAATATCGATGATAGAGGAGGTTGGGTTGGAATGACATCAGTTATATCTTGCAGAACAGTCATAGGCATTGTGAATAGATTAAGAACGCCATCGAATATATCTTGGAGAATGTACATGTTTTTTACCTTTGTTCGTACCTTGTGCCATTTTTAAGGACTATATATTCAAATCTTTCCGAGACTTCCTTTTTTTAGTTTATTTTTTATTTTTCATGTAAGTGTAAGTTTCTCTTCTATTGATATCATGATTGTTTAATATTGTTCTTTTTTTCAAGAAGTCATAAAAAGCATACTTGAAATCTATTTCAGGTGAAAGATGAAATTGTAAGGGAAGATTCCTGGTAACTGGTTTAGTTAAGTGTCTTTGAGCACAAACAGGGATTACATATCTTACCCCAGTTCGAAGTTTTCGACTTTTCTGTTGACAGATGTATTTTTTCTTTGGAGATGTAAATGAGCATTTTTTACATTTCAATCCTTGGTTTCTCCCTGCAGAAGTAAGAGAAGCTCCACAGATAGGACATTTCGGAGTAACTTTTTCTTGGATAGAAATTAACTTGATAATTTGAACCTCTTCGATATTTATAGTAACTGGGTTTTTTGAAGATGCAGGTCGAACTCCTCCAAAAACTAGAACTTCATCTCCTTCGATTAGTTCTCTAATGATTTTACGAAATCTTTTCGTAGGTTCGTATGCTGCACAATCGATTGAAACGTTACCTGATTTAATTGTAAAGATGACATGACCACCAGGGTAGTTATACGGTTTCTTTGCCACGATTCCCCTTACTTTTACAGAAAGGTATGGTTTAAGTTCATGTCCCAGGAATTTTTTAGGGAAATGTACCTGTGTATGTTGATTGGTTCGAAAAACCATAGTTGTTTGTATCGGTTCTAAAATATCAATTAATTCCCACATTCGGATGACAGCACTTGAGGTTTCACCTCTAATTCCACAAAAAACGGGATCAGGCCCGTGAGGGCTGATCATTACTTGCTTGTGCTCATAATCATAATTATTGAAGGTCAATAGAGTTTTTTTATCAGCGTTTATGACAGATATGGGGTCTATTAAGCGTTCAGATTTCTTTTCTTCCGGGTTCCGATAAGCAATGAATTCATAAGTATAATCCTGCGAGAGTATCGCCCCAATGGCGGCTGCGGCACCGATCAGGCCTCTTCCTTCCTTTACATAGAAATGCTTTTCCGATGTGTGTTTCTTAAGCAGCTGTTTTACAAAATTTAAAGGAATTACTTGATATAATGCCTCCCAATATAATTCTTGGAAAGCGGAAGGAATTTCTCCTTTAATAAGTATAAGACCTGGATCAGTGTGCGGATCATTAATGTCAGCATTTTCTTTTACTAAACCAACAATTCCTTTCCAAAGACTATCAATGATTTCTTCATATGCCATGAATGTAATAGCCACAGCTCCATTTCCTCTTGTTTTATAGGGAATGTTGGGATTCAGTCGTATTAATTTGGGAAAATCGAGAAATTCTAGGGAGTGTTTGAGTAAGAAATCGACTATAATAGTACCTAAGAAGGTCGTACACATACCGCTCTGAGAATCAGTGTCGTCTATTCCGACGTGCCAGGTTTGTAACATGAATCATTCGTTCCATTAATCTTGAAGCCGAGACAAAACTCCAGAGATCATTAATGGTAAAACTAGAGTGATGTCAGAAGTGACATCGATCCATTTTGCTTCAGACGCTACTTTTCCCCAAGATATTGCCTCTTTCACACTCGCTCCACTAACGCCACCATGTTCAGGGCGATCCATAGTAATTTGAATTGCATACGATAATCCATCGTGTAACTGAGAACCATTCATAATGAAGTGCTTAGGAACTCCTCCACCTAGGAATAAGGCCCCCATACGTTCTGTTTCATAAACAATCTTAGTAAATTCTGAGTGGTCTTTTAGAACATCAATGTAAAATGGAGTTGTTTGAGAAAAAAGCCAAGTTTGAACTCCGAGCATACTGTCTGCAAATGAGGGGGAAAAAATCGGGACTTTTTTTAGAAAAGCTGCTCTTACTATTGACTTTGGATCATCTATATATCGCCCAAGCTCAAATAGAAATTGTTGACTACTCATTCTTTGATCAGTAATGTTTTTGAGAATTTTCTGGGCCAAAGTTTCAAACTTAACAAATGACTCGTAGGGGATTAGTGTACTATATATTCTACTCATCTGCATTTCATTTAGTTTATCATCATTTAAGTGTTCTGAACCATGATAGTGAGAACCTCCAGATGTTTCCAACAGATCATGACTGATATTTGCTCCTGTTGTAACTATACAGTTCACCATGTTTTTTTCAATCATTATCCGAAGGATATTTCTCATACCTCCTGGAATTAAAGCTCCTGCAAGCCCTAGAAAAACAGTACATCCATTATCCTGGATCATTTGTTCTAATAACTCTGTTGCTAAAGCAACTTTACGACATGTAAAACCACCATTTTTCATAGCTGATAATAGTTCAATAGTTGTCATGTTTGGACGAATATCTACTTGTTTCATGCGACTAAACTTCATATGTATCGAACTCTTTGCTATCTATGGTCAATATACATATAGATGCAATTATTTTCCACTTGTAAGTTACTTAGATCATTCTCTTTTCCAAAGGAGTATTAAACCTTTAATTTGGTTGTTTCTAGATAGTCTG
Organism: Candidatus Hodarchaeota archaeon; assembly: GCA_029856365.1. Lineage (GTDB taxonomy): Archaea > Asgardarchaeota > Heimdallarchaeia > Hodarchaeales > Hodarchaeaceae > Hodarchaeum. Next base: position 55,401 of record JAHQWW010000006.1, on the reverse strand, counting down.
AAAAACCTTTATTCAATAGCATTCATCTCCGAAGTTTGATAATTAAGTCGTGAAAGGCCGTGAAAAATTTAAAATTTGCATGCTATGAACCTGAAATGCTGTGTGGAATTCTTAAGCGTGAATGGACAGATTTCAAACCAAACTATCACTTTTTAGGGATTCCTTTGGATATATCCTCCTCTTATAGAAATGGAGCGCGGTATGGTCCAGATTCTTTTCGTCAAATTCTCCGTTCAGAGAATTTTGAGTGTGTAACAGAGGGTGGTGTCATTCTCAAAGATTTTTATAAAATTCAAGATTGGGGAAATATCGGAGTAATTCCTACAAATTTACGTAAGAGTCTACAATTAATCTCTGAGGGAGTTCTTGATTTAATTCTAAATGAACATCCATTTTTATTATTTGGTGGTGATCATAGCCTAACAATAGGGACTGGAGAAGCATTTGAGGAAGCTGATCTTTCTATACATGTCATTTATCTTGATGCTCATCTTGACTTATATGATGAGATGATGGAATCAGATCTATCTCACGCGTGTACTTTAAGAAGGCTTTCTGAAATATCAGGGTTTCAAGGAGCTACAGTATTAGGGTATCGATTTTTTACAAAAGAACAACTATCTTATGCTCAAAATAACAATATTAATGTAATATCAACGAATGAGTTGATTCATCAATCAGATTTGTTTCAGTTTGGTTTTGAAATCGCTAAAGTATTAGATAAGAAAGTTAATCGGGTTTATGTTTCCGTGGATCTGGATGTCTTGGATCCAAGTTATGCCCCTGGAGTTGGAAATCCTGTGGGTGGGGGAATATCAACAAGAGAGCTAATATGGCTTCTAACAGGCATATTTCGGGGACTTAAGACTCAGATAATTAGTTGGGATATAGTAGAGTACAATCCTACCTATGATTCGGCTGAAATCACAGCTTTTACTGTAATAAAACTACTATTAGAAAGTCTAGGAGCCCAAATCAACAATAATTTGTAATTTCCAGAAGTAAACGTGTCTTCTTTGAAGATTATTACAAAAAATACTGTGGTTCGCACGTTCTCAAAGAAATATTGCGTGAAAATTGTTGTCTTCAGGTGCTTATATAGGTTCAATTGAATGAACATTGAATAATCGTAATTAAACTTAGGTTCTTTTTTAATTCCATAACTCATCCATTAAGTTGATTTAACAAAGATTTTTGGAGATGTTTATTTAACCAGTCTCATTCCATGAATTTCTGAGATATGATATAGATGTCTAAGCTGGTTGGTTGGTTTTAACTAAATCCATTTGTTTCTAAAGATTCTCATTAGTTTTGTCAATTAATTCCGCTTTTTAGGAAAATTACCTTTCTCATCTAGCTTTCAGTGATAAAAGTTTCTTAAAAATGACTTACGGAGGATTTAAAATCAGAAGTACGTTGTCTATGCTAGAACGATAGATATCTTTATAACCACAAAATAATTTAGGATTGTGATTCCTCATCGTTATATCTTAATATATCCTAGGAGACAAACAACTATGAAAAGAAGTACGAATTTCTTAACAACAGAGATGAGAGAAATTAGAGATGCAGGACGAGAGTGGATACATCGAGTTTTAGAAGGGCCTAGTGACACTATATGTAAGGTAGAGGGAAAAGAAGTCATCATGTTGTGTTCAAATAATTATCTTGGGCTATCTAATCATCCTAAAATGAAGGAGGCAGCTATCGAGGCAATTAGAACTCATGGTGTGGGATCTGGTTCCGTTCGAGCAATTTCAGGAAACATGGATTTACATGAACAATGGGAAAAAAGACTTGCTAAGTTTAAGGAACAGGAAGCTGCGTTTATCACTTCCGCAGGATTCGCCGCTAACCAAGGAGTGATACAACAGCTTGCTCCTACTACAAATGATGTTGTTTTATCTGATCGTTTAAATCATGGATCAATAATTGACGGCGTACGAACTACTAAAGCAATGAGAGCCGTTTACGAACATTGTGATATGACTTCTCTTGAAGATGAACTCACCAAACTTACCAAGGAGAATCCCCGAAGGATTCTGGTTATTACTGATGGCGTATTTTCAATGGATGGAGACCACGCACCCCTTGGAGATATCTATAAAATTTGTGAATCTTATAATAATGCAATTATATATGTGGATGATGCTCATGGGGATGGTGTTCTTGGTCGAGATTATTCTGGAAAAGGTCTTGTAGATCATTATGGATTACAGGGGAAAGTACACATTGAGATGGGTACTTTTTCTAAAGCATTTGGAACCATGGGGGGTTCTATAGTAGGTTCCCAAGAGCTGATAACTTGGTGTCGAAATAAGACACGTTCATACCTATTATCCGCTAGTCATCCTCCTGCAACTGCAGCCGCATCAATCAAGGCCCTTGATCTAATCGAGCATGAAGAACCTAATCTTGTTAAAAAACTATGGGACAACATCAATTATTTCAAGGATCAAATAATAAATATGGGTTATAATCATGAAATAACAAGTGCTTCAACTACTGCAATTATTCCAATTATTTTTGGAGATCCTTTAAAAGCAAAAGAAGCATCGAATTTATTGTATTCCGAATACAGCATTTTTGCCTTACCGATTGTTTTTCCAATGGTACCTCGGGGACTAGATCGAATTCGTGTTCAAGCCAATGCAGCATTGACAAAAGAACAGCTGAATGAAGGCCTCCGCGCTTTCGAGGAGGTAGGAAAAAGACTCAAGGTCTTCTAAAATGTCTTGAGTAATGAATAATTCTCCCTCTTTTTATTTCAGAAAAAATTTGTTAATTCTCTGTTTTTTCTCTTTATTTTCAACTGTTCAAGGACTTCTTCCAATACTCTAATTTTCCTATCTTCATATGTTTCTCCTTTGTAATGATAACTCCAATGATTCCAATGGGGTCGTTTATGTGCTATTTTGTATTTTAAACCAGTCATTTCTGTTCTATAGGTATTTGCGTTCATTTTATTAACCTTTTGATCTGCAATTATATACCAAAGGAATTCTGTGTTATTCAGTGCTCCTGTTCTTATTGGTGCCTGATGAATTCGATATTTATTACAAATAAACACAAATTTCCACATATCTGGCGATATTTTCGTCTCATTCCACTTCCCATCCTTATAATTCCATCCATGTTTCCCTCCTACTTTCATTCCTGAATATTTTTGCCCGTTATACTCTTTAAGAGCGTTATAAAATCTTCTTTTTTCATCCTTAATCATACACTTACAACCTTTGGATAGGTGTAACAATTTCGTCATTTAAATATGTAACACTGAAATGGTATATAAAACAACTTAAGACACTTTATTAAAAGTTATTATTCTATCTATCTAATCTAAAACATACAAATAAGTACTTTCTTGGATTTCGGATAATATAAAAAGATGAGGTACATTTTTTTCATTTGAAAATACTTTCTATTAATTTATTCATCAAAAAAGGCTAGCTAATGGAGTTACAAACTACTTTTTCTATTTAATCAATGATCATCTTATTTCTTGGGATTAGTTTCATCCTCTTTAGATATTAGTCGCCGTCTTGGCTTTATATCTACTCTGCCAGAAAATCGAAAAACTTGGCCACAGTCTTTACAGTACCAATATTTTCGTGACGCCTCATCTCCACGAGAAAACTGATAGAAACCTTGAAAGACAGCATTAGGATGATGGCATTGTTTTTTACGACGTTCCTCATATGTTTGACTAAAAATCTTAGGTATTGGAGGTGGTTCATCCTCTAGAATACGAGTATAATCGCGAGGGGTATGTTCTATTGGTGAATGTTCCTGGAAAATAGTAGTATCTTCAATTTCAATTTCTTCTCGACAGTTTGGGCACCAGAATATTATATTTTTCCTCGTTTTTTTCGCCCTAGGTACAATCAAAGTTCCACATTTCTTACAAAAAGGTGATGGCATGTTTTCCACAATTTTATTTAGGAATATTTTTCTTTTTCAATTAATAGAATTGGCGTTACTTCGTATATGGGGTAATTCTTTGTTATAATTCATTTTCTCATTAATTTTTATCATCGTAAGACTATTAAAAATAAGTTCATTAAGAATTTTTTAACTACCAAGAATCCTATGAGGTAATCTCAAAAAGATTTTCTATTTCTTCTTTTTTTATTATGAGTGACATAGAATTAAACGTTTAAATTTATTTATTACAAATCTTCCTTCTAATACAATTTGTTAATTCTTAGTAGCGGCGAAACGAAAGTGAAAATACCCTATTTAGGAAAAATAAGGTTCTTTTGGTGTGATTCATGTCATGTGCCACTAATTCGTGAAAAATGTTCTCTATGTCAAGAAAAAGGGAGAAAAATATTGTTATCTCCTCCTGGAGACTTTCGGCCTGCATTTCAAGGTGATTTGGGGAGGATGATTTCAGTGGTTAAAACTCAATTTGGTGATGTTTCTGCCCAAAAGTTTCGAAAATTGATTAAGAATCAAGTGATTCTTCTAAATAAAGTTCCTTTCATAGACCGTATGGATGAAATAATTCTACAAGGTGAAATAATCGGAATTTTTCGATTTAATCTTGTTAAAGAGAATTTTGAGTTACTTCCCAGAATCTCTCTAGCAATAGAATTATGGAATGCTCAATCCAAAGGATGGGTGGCTGTTGATATCGGAGCTAAAGAACCAATCATTAAGGGTGCTTCAGTCCTTTCCCCTGGTGTTGTATCTGCTGATACAAATATTTCTGTGAATGATCCTGTAATAATCGTATGTCAAAACGAAGTAATTGCAGTTGGTCTTGCTAAAATGAAAGGTGGTCAAATGGGATCACACAACAAGGGCGTTGCTGTTAAAACAAAGTATCGTAAGAAGAAAGTCACTTGTACAATAAGCCCAAAGACGCTAACTTGGGAACAAATAATTGATGCTAACTTACATTCACTGGAAATTCTTGAAAAAGATGCAATTAAATTCATTGAAAGAATAGCAAAGAGGTTTGAAAAGCATGTTGTGGCTTATTCTGGTGGAAAAGATTCTCTAGTAACGTTAGATCTAGTGGCGCGGTCTAATGTATCCTATGAGATTATTTTTTCTGATACAGGTCTGGAATATCCTGAAACACTCGAAAATATGGGATTAATTGAGCAAAAATATCAAAGAAAAGTAATTACGCAAAAAAATGAGTCTTGGGAATTTTGGAAACGATTTGATCAGTTTGGACCACCCTCGAGGAACTCTCGATGGTGTTGTAAATCAGCCAAATTATTACCTGTGAATAAAATATTGGAAAAAATCTTTCCTGGTGATAAACAGGTACTAACTTACATTGGAAGAAGAAGATATGAATCATTAGGACGTTCTCGAGAACCACAAGTGTCTCAAAATCCGTGGATTCCTAAACAAATCACAGCGTCACCAATTAGAAACTGGAATGCTTTTGAAGTTTTTTTATACATTCAAAAACATAACCTTGTGAAATTTTTGAATCCATTATATTTCAAAGGACTTATTAGAATCGGTTGCTGGTTGTGCCCTGCTTCAACCTTGGCTGATTTTAAAATCATGAATGAATCCTATCCCTCATTAATTAGTAAATTAGAATACAAACTGCACAAAATTCAAGAGAAACATGGATTACCAGATCAGTATATCAGTTGGGGATTATGGCGCTGGAAATTCTTGCCTCAGAAGGTTATTAATTTATTGAAAGCTCACAATATAATATATTCAAGCCAAAATTTGTCTTTTTTAAATGAAATTAAGTTAGCTTTTCGTGTTATAAATTCTCCATCTCCATGTACTCAAGGTGGTTATTCAGCATATGTGTTAGCAAATCAAATGCTAGATTTACCAAGAATTAGGCGTTTAATTTCAATCCATGGTCCCATTGAATATAATAAGGAAATGGACATTCTATCAATTACAACAAAGAAACAAGGACGTATAGACATCTTTCGAGATGGTTCTATTACAATTAAAAGTAAAAATATTCCGTTATTAGTTAAAACAATTAATTCTCTAGTTAGAACATTATACCGAATAATCTATTGTGACGGATGTGGGATTTGTACCTATCAATGCGATAATAATGCTCTTCTAGTCGAATCAGGAGTTATTAAAGTTGTTGAAAAGCAATGTACTCGCTGCCTGATTTGTAATGATTTCTGTCCATTAGTCAAGTATCAAAATGATGATTTTTTCCCGATTCCTTCTAAGGGATTAGAAGAATCTGTATCATAAACAGGAAATTCGTTTTTATTTCTCGAAGGTAGTATTTTTTTTTAAAATTCTTCAGTAAAAATCATTTTAAGCTGAAATTTTTGGTAAATAATTCCTTTCATGTCTGGATTTTTTCCGAGGGAGACTGAACGAAGATTTTAACAGGATTTATGTGACTCAAAAAAGAGAAAAACACAAAAAAACGCGACATCATTGACAGAATGAGCTGCATTTGGAGAATACAGAGTGTGAGTGGCCGTAAAGAACGAGTTATTGACGGAGCTAAATCAATTCTTTCAACAAGAGGGTTTACTGTAACTTCTGAGATTGAAAAGGATGAATTTTATGATATTTACGGAAAAGACGCCAACAAGAAAACAATTATTGTACGTATTCCAACAAAAGAAGTTGTTGGTGTTCGGGAATTACGTGATTACAAGGAAGAAATAGAGAAAAAAAATTATGATCACGCCATTCTGCTTGCCTTAAGCAAATATACTCATTATGCGAAACGAGAGGCAAAAGCCGCTAATATTGAAACCTTTTCGATCAAGTTTCCTTTCTTTAATTTATTTAAACATTATTTAGTACCTCTACATGAATTTGCCACCGAAGACGAAATCAAGGAATTAGAGAAAAGATATTCTATTTTCAAGTATCAATTACCAAAAATATCAGCGGAAGATCCTGCTGTACAACTTCTAGGTGCTAAAGTCGGAGATGTACTGAAAATAATACGTAAAAGTCCCACAGCAGGTGAGTTTATCATCTATCGTGCTGTGGTACCTTAATCTTTGAACCTAGAAAAGTAATTTCCATAATTATCAAAAAACCAAGTACATAAAAAAGACAGTATAATGGGTTAAAATTGACCTTCTACGCCTCCGATATTTCTCTAATAGTCGGATATACAATATGTGACATACTAATTCAAGAAAGACAACGAATATTAAGAAAGAGGAATTTTTATTGAGTAAACTGAAGAATTCTTGGATCATAATAGTCATAGTATTCTTTCTCACTATTCTTACTACTAATAATTCTTATTTGAATCTAATAATAGTTCAGGGAACAGTTAAACCCACCATTGAATCTGAAATCATTATTGGAATTGATATATATCACCAAAATGATATTAATACCAGTGAGATCACTAATTTGACGTCCATTCTTAATACTACCTTTAGTTCCCAGCAAGTTGTATTTCTTAAGGAAAAATTCACGTCGGAGAATTTAGCAGGTATTGATGTATTAACTATATTAGCACCTACCTTAAGCTTTGATCCTGAAACGGAAATTATGGTCTTAGAAGAGTTTATAAAGAAAGGGAACTCCGTACTGATAGCTTCCAGTTATAGAAACCAAACGAGAGAGCCATCAAATGATGTCCTGAATGTTTTTGGTTTAACCTTCAATTATTCAAGCTCTATTATATCAAAAAAGGCCTTGGCTCGAAATTTCACGACACCAATTACTCCTTTAACGGAAAACATTTCCCAAATCATATGCCCCAACGGAATGGGAATATCAGTAAATGAATCAAAGCTAGAAAGTTATCAATCTCCAGCTATAGTGTATTATAATCCTATCCTAGTTGATAATTCTGAAGAAGCTCCATCGGGGAATAATACTTTGATTTCAACTCTAGAATTTGAAAATGGGGCCCGAATATTAGCTATTGGATCAGTAGACATGTTTAATAACAGTTATATCGAACCTCTTGCCAATACTACAAAGATTTTCTTAGATAACACAGATTTCATTTTGAATGCGATAAGATGGTTAGGAAAAAATACTGGAATAATGAATTTTTATAATCCATGGGTAGATTTAGATGGTCAATCAATTGATATTGGAGAAATAATTCACGGTAATGTCACTTTGGTAAATTCTCAAAACCAAAGTCTTTCGCAAGTAAAACTAATCATTACTCTTGAACGTACAGGCACTATTCTGAGTTCAAGAATAATGCATATATTTCCTAATAATGCTTCCAATTATTCTGGTTGGGTGAGTACAGAGGGCTTGAGTTATGGATATTGTGATGTAGTGTTCATCGCTAGCCGTATCGGTTATCTACCTCTTGAATTAAGTGTTGGCCGCATATATATAAAACCTCCATTTCCTACACCGAACCCACCAAACCTAGCTCTTCAGGGCTTATTTTTGGCATCTTCTATCCTATTTCTATCAACTGCAATAATCATATACATAAATTTAGGGAAGAAAAAATAAGAAAGGCAATAAATACTAAAAAGTCATACAATTGAACTTAAGGCCTTTGTTGTGAGTTCACAATCTTTTGGTAAAAGAAAGAGATAATCAAGTTTCCCTAGGTTTAACATATCATATTCATATTGCCGAATGAATGCATTTAGTCGCTGCAAAAATCGTTTGGCTCGCATTGGTTGTTTTATTCGAAACTCTTTGAAAAAGACAATTATTAAACTATGATGTTCCATCTCAAGTTCAATATCATCTGTATCTGTGAAATCCTGTATTGAAATGCAGCGGATTCTATTTTTTTTTATTCTGAAGGAACGATTGAAAGTTCCAAATATATTAGCAATTGATAGTCGCATTTTTTTTTCCAAGAGAAGGTAGGTGAATTCTAGATAAGCTAAAGATAAGATTTTACAAGTAGATTTTCACATATCCTAAAGTCCTTTTTCTTAAGTTAAATTCCTTCATGATATTGTGATATTAGGTCTAGTGAATTTTAAAATTAATCAGAAAAATAAAGGAAAAATAACGATAATCTATTTTCTGACAAAATTGATTGAAACAAAGAATTAATGATAAACAAGTCTCTGCATAACCATGTCGGAAGATCATACAATTGGCAACGGGCCCGGTGAGATTTGAACTCACGATCCCAGCGTCTTACTGAAAGCGGTACTTATACTCACTTCTCGCAGCGCCGTACTCTATCTGGAGTAATCTAGGTTAAGCCTACAAAAAGCAAGCTAAGCCAGAATTTTATCCAGGCTAAGCCACGGGCCCTGTAACATAAACTTCGTGAGAAAAATCAACGATTACATCGCTCTTGATCATGGTCTTAAATTTTTGTTGTAGTAATATGTTCATTTTAAGAGAAAAGGTTTCTATCCATACCTTTTCAAACCTTGGAACTTATAATATCCTACATAGCGAGCGTAACAAAAAGAGATGTAAAATTTTTTTTTAGATTTAATCACCTTTTTGATTAATTTATCAACCCAATATGCTGAATTTATGTTATAGAGGTTTGATTGTATGAATTCGTTTCACGACATAACTATTTCTCGCTTATAAACGAAAAATTGCTAATGAGTGTTAGTCAAATCTAAATTTACGATAGATCGAGTACAATTATGAAAAAAATTAAAAGTCATATCAGCTGTGAGAATCTAACTATCAAAGAGTGTATTTATTTAGAGGTCTGATAACGTGAAAACCCCTACATTAATTGGTACATTAATATTTGTAATTAGTATAATGATAGCAGTCATTACTGCGTTGCCACCCCCGCCAGATCCTCCATATGTTGTATTATTTATAATCTGGTTTGGTGGATTAGTTGGCGGTATTGGACTTGGGTATGGAAATCGCGAGAGTTTCGGATTCGATGAAGGAAATAACGCAACGATTATTGGAGGCCTTGGACTCGGATGGAGCATTCTTATTTCATTTCTAATGTATTACTACGAATATCCTCCTTTTGAAAGAGTCATTACTTCATTTGTTAGTGCACTTGTAGCAATTGTTGGCTTATATATGGTGGTTGTATCAACACAAGAATCCTATTAAACTTTTCAGAATTTATATATGCTATCATTGCTTTCTTGTATTAATTAAAGGCTTTTTAACCAAAAGAACTTATCTCTAGGACATTTTTTCGGAGGGAGAAACTTAAATCATTGAATCTACCTTGATTTGATTGATACCTTAAAAACTCAAAGAAAAATAATAAAGCTAGTATCAGATGAAGATAAACCTTACTAATCTAAATTATATAAAACCTCTTGCTTCTAGGATATTTTCTAGAGCTTTAGTACTTTTCTCATCAACATCATAAGTAATGCGAGTATTAGGCTTGTTAATAGTAATTAACCTTCGTAAATCTATTGGGGTACCAATGATAACAGTATCGGCATTAGTATTATTAATAGTTTCTTCAAGGTCTTTGATCTGTTTTGCTCCATATCCCATTGCAGGCAAAACTTGTTTAAGATGTGTGTATTTTTCATAAGTATCATTAATGGAACGAACTGCGAAAGGGCGAGGGTCAATAATTTCTGAAGCATGATTATTTTTGGCTGCAACCATCCCAGCACCGTATTCCATATCTCCATGAGTCACTGTTGGTCCATCTTCAACAACCAATACACGTTTTTCTCTGATTATATCAGGATCTTCAACCGTTACAATACTCTCTGCTTTTATAATCTGTGCTTTCGGATTCTCTACTTTTATGGTCTCTATTAACGTTTCAACATCCTCTGTTTTCGCGGTATCGACTTTATTTACAATTATAACGTCACTAGCTAAAAGATTTGTGTGACCAGGATAATAAGTAGTTTCATGTCCAAGACGATGAGGATCGGTAACAGTGAACCACAAGTCTGGGGCATAAAAAGGAAAATCATTATTTCCTCCATCCCACAAAATAATATCTGCTTCTTTCTCTGCTTCTTTTAGAATTACATCGTAATCTACACCAGCGAAAACTAAATTACCTGCCTCAATATGAGGAGCATATTCTTCACGCTCTTCTATAGTGCATTCATGTTTATCTAAGTCAGCTAAATCACCAAATCGCTGACAAATTTGTTTTCTTAATTCACCATAAGGCATTGGGTGCCGAATAACTGCAACACGCTTTCCATGCTTTCGTAAGATTTGGCCCAGTCTCCTAGAGACTTGACTCTTGCCTGCTCCTGTTCTGACAGCGCATACTGCAATAACTGGTTTGTTTGACTTTATACAAGTATGCTTAGTTCCCATTAATCTAAAATCTGGTCCAATAGCAAGGACATGAGAAGCTTTTTGCATAACTTGAACATGGGAGATATCAGAATACGCCATGATCACCTGATCGACTTTATGTTGCCTAATTAAGGACGGTAAATCTTTTTCAGGATAAATAGGGATACCTTCGGGATATAAAAATCCAGCTAATTCAGCAGGATATTTTCGTCCTGAAATATCGGGAATTTGAGTGGCAGTAAATGCTACCACGTCATATCTTTCATTATTACGAAAATAAGTGTTAAAATTATGGAAATCTCGTCCAGCAGCGCCTATTATAACAGTTTTTATTCGTTTCATTGGAAGATTCCCCAATATATTCATCATTAGATGGTAAAATGGGCTGAATTTTTAAAATATTCTTTTATAGTTCCAAAAAAGATAGAGAATTTAGGAAAATTAAAATTGGGTGAAACTAGATTCATAATTAAATTTAAAATAGCAAATCAATTGAAATATCTTCATTGACAATTCAGTCCTTAAGAACCTTCTCCCAACCCTGGAGTGAGGTTTCTGTAAAAAACTGGCAACGACAGTTCTGTAATAATACACCACATTACAGAATGTTCCAGACTGATTACTAAGCTTAGGGGAGACTAAAACACTGAAAACACTAAAAAATTGAAATAAAACTGTTTAGTTAAACTATCTAGAGGAAAACCTCATGAGTTCTGATCTTGAAGGATGGTTTAATCTTCCTAAACCAGTCAAATTGCTGGATATCTCTTTGATCGGCTATGGTTTCATCTTAATCATCGCTATATTCTTATATATGAGTGTTCTCGACAATACTGTACTGAATTTGATGCCTATATTTCTTACAGCTATCCTTTTGTTGATTACATGGAATTTTCGGACACAGTTGACTAAAACCTCGGATCCTGTAGTCCAAAAGCGATATTTTCGCGAATGGTTCATTATTTGTCTACTTATGATTGTGATTATAGGAGTTATTGTGCTTGTATATCCGGTAAGTTATTAATTATCAAATCATGATATGATAGTTAATTGAGAAGGAAACTCTCTCTTCAGTGATATTCAAAAAATTGTTCCTGTGATATATCCTTGATGATTAATTCAATCTCGACACTAATGATGATGTTATCCCCGAATGAGTTGTGTTACAACAATGAACGCGTGAAGAGCCGTCTGAAGTGACTGTTTTGATTTTTAAGGTTTCATATAGAGTAAGAGATGAAAATAAATGAAAAAGAACTTATTAGAAATCTTAGCCTGTCCAATCTGTAAAAACCCTAAATTAGAATTATTCATCTTTAAAGAGGATGAAACAGAAATTGAAACTGGTCTTATCGTTTGTTCGGAATGTAATCGTTATTATCCCATCAAAGGGACAATACCAGTAATGTTACCAGATGATTTAAGAAATAAGGATGAAGATCTAAAATTTCTTTCATCTAATCAAGATAAGATACCAACTAAGGTTCTTTCAGAAGGTAAACCTTTTTCGTTGTCACATACTCAAAAATAAGAAAATAATGTTCCCATGTTAGCATTACAAACTAATTTGAAGATAAACCTGTTGTTGTTAGAATTTTTTTCTGGATAAATAAAAATGAGAGCATAGCCCCGCCCAGAATATCGCAAACAAGCATTTTTATGCTCTTGATTCGAACTGGGGTCTCGAGGACCAAAACCTCGTATGATGGTCCGCTACACTACGGGGCTGAAATATTTTTGACAGCACACATGACATTGATGGCAAATACAGGGCAAATAACTTCACAAGCTCGACATTCAAAACATAAGTTAGGGTTCGTAATTTTAATTATTTCGTTTGAAATTTTTCCACCTAGATTTTCTTGAATCAAAATCTCTGCAGGACAACTTCGGATGCATTTTAGACATCTAATACAAAGATTATGGTTGATTATGATCTTCCGAGGGATACTTATGCACCTCATTTTGAAAGTAGCGAGCGTAGATCAATTAAAACCTTATCGACCTCGTTGTTTGCCTTACGAAGCTGCTTATCATAATTTAATTTTAGCTTGGCATAAGCTTCTTTACCAATCCTCCCCTGGGTCTTCTTCAGTTCAAGTGATTCAATATTTTGTAGAATGTCTTCTCGATTAGCTTCCGCAACTTCGATGGATCTCATGGATATTCTATATCGTGGTTCTTTTTCTGCTAATTTTTTTGATACTGATACAATTGAACGATCGATTTCTTTTTGGCGATTCCCTAAAATTATTCGGGTTTGTTCATACTCTCGTTGGTTTATTTTCTTTGATTTCCGTTTTCGATCAAGCCTTAGTATTTGTTCTCTAATTGCAGTCTTTTCTTCGTAAGCTTTCACAAACTCCTTTATTAAATCCAGAGGTATTTCCTCTAATGTTATTCTTTTGGGTTTAAAACCGAACGAGAGATTGCGAACGATTGTATAAGCTATACCTAGAAGTAAAAACAGAATACAGATGGAAAGAGGAGTATTTACAAAATAAAGAAAGGAAAGACGAAAATCAATGTTGAGGTATTGGTTGCTGAGGGGGGTTAGATCCTTAAAAATTATTTTGAAACCAGTTTTATCGAAGATCCCAAGGAGTTCATTTTTTCGTATTGAAGAATTATGAGTAGATTCTCTCAAAGCTTTTTGCTCTATTGAATTTATTATACTGGTTCTGTTGTAGCTCGAACCATGAGGTAATAATAGATTAAATTCAAATCTTTGAATTGTCCAGTTAAAGTTCATAGCCAAAGGAATTCGTAATTGAGTTTTACCTCCTCCTACGTCTTTTATAAGATCTGAAACTTCTTCTCGGTAAGATAGATACAAATTATATCTTGCATCTTGTTCTATTTGGATTCTGGGACAATTTTGGTCTTGGCCTAATGGATTGATTCTCAAGATCTTCTTACTTAGTACAGAGTCTAGGGATATTGATGGTGTGAGATTCCCATAATTATCATGTAATCCAATTTTTCTAGCACTTTCAGGAAGATAAAAAGTAATAGGAAATGATGATCCGCCAAGAGCTGTAGATAAACTGGAACCCGATTTAATACCAATATTATGGAGCGTAATTTCATGACTAGTAGTAACATATCCCCACTCTGATACGGTGACCACTGATTTCAACTCTGTGAATTCAATTTTTGTATTTGCTTTCTGGAAATAGGCGAAAGAAAGATAGGATTTGAAATTGGTGGCTTGAGTTGGAATATAGGCTGGAATGAACGGCCGATTTTGTAATGCAGTAAGATTATAGTTTCCATATTCAGATTGATTTAATAAGGATCTGTTAATGGTTGAAAGTTCAGTTATATTTTCAAAAACTAACCCATAGGAAGTATCTTCTGAGAAATCACCTGTAAAAGCATCCCTTGTTGGTTGAATGGAATCATTCTCCACGTTAACCTCGATATCATCCCCTACTTTCCACTGTAAATTATAAGATGTAATTGGAAAAGAAATCAGAGGAAGAAAACTGAGATTAAATTGATAAGGAAAGGTTGAGGACTCGAGTTTAGCCTTCTCTTCAAATGTTATGGCATTAAGATGATCCATCTTTATTATTATTGATAAAAATTGATTTTTTTCAACTGATGGAATTTTAACGACAAATGTAGTTGATTCATTTTTCTTTATTGTACTTAAAACTTCAGTGGACTCTATGTTAGTATCGTTTAGAGAATAAATTTCCAGATATTTTGTATCAAGAAGTTCATGAGATGGAATAGTATAATTAAAAGCATTTATCAGTTGGGAGGCATTTTCAGACAGGTGTAGATGAATTTTAGTATATGAGGTAGTATAACCATAAGGATTGCCTATTATTTCCCGACTTACAGTTATTTCGTGGCTTGTATTAGTGAAGTCATTAACGTCAAAAAAATTTAGTAAATCTATATTATTCTGTTCTACTTCGGCTTGATAAAAATTTTCATTATTTCTAGAGATTCCCTGGGCAACGTTTATATTTATTGTCACGAGAAGGGTAGAAACTATCATAACAATGAGGAAAAAATTCAAGCTAGATTCTAGTTTCCTTTTCATCTTCGAATGCTCCTAGGATTTGCCTTTGTTATCAATAGCAACGCTAGTATCGATTAAGAGATTGATATTCTGATAATCCACCTGAACTTGCAGATTATGGCTGACACGGTCTCGTTTTACACAGTATAAAATATTTTATCTTTTATTGCAAAACTTTACTGAAATAAATTAAACAATAGGTACAAGCAACCATAACTGTATATGGTGAATTGAAACAATAAATCTGATAAAAAATGAAATCAGATGAGGGAATTAAAAGTTTCAAAGTGGGAAGAAAGTATAAGATGACAGAACAAAAGCGAAAAAGAGTTGGGGAGAGAAAATAACAGTAGAGAAGTAAAAAAAGATAGAAATAACGCAAAAATGAATGGATTATAGATTCCCCAAATACTTCTTCTTAACCCCTTTTTTAATAAATATTTTTTTAAATCCTCTTTTTCCATCCTTCATTATTATAATAATTCTTCATTCTTTTTTTTAGCCTTCTGTGGATGTTATTCATGTCTTAATTTAGTATAATGCTTTTAAACTTCAACCCCTTCCCCTAATAACCTCAATGACTCCATTCCTTCTTTCATTGCGAGTGAAATAAATAGAAACTAAATCAATAAAAAAAGAAAACAAAGTTGAATATATAGATAAAACAATCCTTTAATCTCTAATAGATTTAACTATAGTATAAATCTGAGTTCCTATGTATTAGAACCGCTCATTCAATTTTGGAGGTTCATTATATGACATCTAGGTTTCTTCAAGCTGTTCGGCCGTTCATGTCAATAACCCCAGAAGTTGTTAAACCAACCCGTGAGGTTCATTTCAATGAGAAAATGATCTGGACATTCGCTGCTCTTGTTATTTATTTTGTAATGGCATCAACTCCTATTATTGGGGCTGATTTAGGAGAGAGTGACCCTTTTGCCTTTATGCGGACAATCACGGCGTCAACTCAAGGATCCTTGGCCGAGCTTGGAATTGGCCCTATAGTAACCGCAGGACTCATTATGCAGATCTTAGTAGGATCTAAAATTATCAATGTAAATATGGGAGATCCGGAAGAGAGATCTCTCTATACTGGTGCACAAAAGGTTATGTCAGTAGCAATGACAATCATAGAGGCTAGTGCCTTCTTAATCGGAGGAACTTATGGAACTAATCTTGATCCTGGAAGGCAATTAGCAATAATTGCTCAATTATTAGCAGCAGGTATTATCATCATTCTTCTTGATGAAATGATTCAGAAAGGTTGGGGTTTAGGATCAGGAATTTCGCTATTCATTGCGGGGGGTGTTGGCTTGCAAATTTTTCAGGGCCTATTTGCAGCACAAGCACTTGGGGAAGGATATATAACATCTCCCGAATTGGGGGTGACCTCATTTCGAGGGATTGCTCTTGCATTTTTTGCTTGGGCTACACAACGCGGTCCTATTGAGGCAATAACTGCATTATTTCTCCGCTATAGTCCTGCTGAAAATGTAAATCTACCTTCTTTGTCTCTCCTTTCTGTAATCGCTACCATTGTTGTGTTTATCATTGTCATCTATTTTGAATCAATGCGGATTGAAATTCCGATTTCTTATGCACAATATAAGGGGATCCGTTCCACTTATCCTATTAAACTGCTTTACGTGTCAAATATCCCAGTCATCCTAACCTCGGCCGTATTTGCCGACATTTACTTCATCGCCCAAATGGTCTGGAATACCGTTGGTAGACAAAATCCCAATAATCCATTAGCTGCTTTTCTAGGAACATTTAGTGAATCTTCTGGACAATATGTTCCAACAAGTGGTCTTGTTTATTTCTTAACCCCCCCACGATCTTTTATCGGGGATCTTGGGGTTATCAATCCTGCCAATCCAATAGCATCCATAGCTCGTGCCTTCATTTATGCAGCTATTCTAATCGTCCTTTCAGTCATTTTTTCGGTCATGTGGTTAGAAACTGCTGGAATGGGTCCTCGAGATGTAGCAAGCCAGTTCTTACAATCAGGAATGCAGATGCCAGGCTGGCGCCGAAGCAAAAAGATTGTTGAACGTCGATTAGAGATGTATATTCCTACAATAGCTGTTATAGGTGGATTATTCATTGGTTGTCTTGCAGCTTTTGCTGATTTCCTTGGAGCAATCGGTTCTGGTATGGGTATTTTGCTCTCAGTTAGTATTATGAGGCAATACTTTGAATTGATAAGTAAAGAAAGAGTCGCGGAAATGAATCCTGCTTTACGTGGTTTCCTAGGGATATCCTAGTTTTTTCTAGAACTTTTTACTTGTCAATCTTAATCTTTTTATCAACAGAGCGAATTTGGATTCGATCACCTGGAGTAATATCTAAAATATCTGCAGCTCTTCCATTTTGGAGAGAGATTTCTATTGTTTCATAGCTACTAATAACGAGAAATGGGTTTACATCAGAACCTTCAAAGTAACTTCCCTTAAAACTTAGTATTACTTTAGTCTTGGTCGTTAATAATAGATACTCTTTGTTATATTGTAGATTCATTGAATTGGGAATATTAGTTATGATATTTCCAAAATGATCAATAAAAATAACTTCCCCTGTTAATGTAACATGATCCCAGTAGAAATCAAAGGAGGTTTGAATGGCACTGATGGGGCCTAGATCTTTAAGTAAATAAGTCTGGCTAAGTTTACCAGCTGCAGGAGCGAATACATCTCGTCCATGAAAAGTATGTGAAGCTTCATCAGGGATCGGAAGATCAACAACAATTACATCCTTATTATCGGAAAAGATAGGTGATAGAATGCCATTATCAGGTCCAATGAAGTAGTAATCATCTTTTTTGGCTGCAATTGCCTTTCTTGGGCCACCAACTCCAGGGTCTACAATAGCTAAAAAGATTGTATGAGGTGGAAAATACTTGTATGATTTCAACAAGACAAAAGCAGCATGACGAATGTCTTGTGTGTTTATATTATTAGTTAGTGAAATAATTCTAACTAAGGGATTTATTTGAAGAATTCTCCCTTTCATTATACCAACATAAGGATCACTGCCAAAATCCGTCAAAAACACAATAAGGGGATTTTTTGATGCCTCAATCAAAGTTCTCTCACCTTTAATCATATTAACGAAATTTACTTCTATTGAATGAAAAAAGAATGACATAAAAAAATCCTATTTCAAAAGATTTTTCTTTGTTATCTTTAATAATCACTTAATGTATTTGAGAAATATTATCAGGATTTTTGACAAGAACCAGTATAAGCATTCCTAAACAGCTTACAGCAAGTAAAAAGATCATAGCGCCCCTGAATCTGTAAAATTCAATTATCACACCTAGTAATCCATACCCTATTATTGAAAGGAATGAATTAATTGTGTTAAAAAGGGATTCCTGAGAGCTTCTTGTTTCAGAAGAAGTAATATTGAGATATAATTGCCAGTAAAGGCCAGTAGTAAGTCCTATTAAGACTATTCTCAGAAAAAATGTTAGAATGACCAGATTTAGTTTTATATTTGGAGAGAAATTGATAACTACGATGCCTAAATATGTAATCCAACTAATTGGATAATTAAGAGTATAAAATATAAGCAATCCTTTATAAGGAGAGCTAATGAAAGAAGTTACTTTTCCAGAAAAGCGACTAGCAACTGCAAAGATGATATCTGAAATCGCTCGAATCATTGAGATGAGTATTATCGAAATTGCAGCAAAATGAATTTCATAGTTACTTTGTTTGAAAATCTGAATTGGAGAACTAATGTCGTATAATAAGGAAGAAAAAACCACCGTACTAAAGGAGACAGAAGTAAAAGCCAAGAGAGAAAAACTTATGAAGAAAGGAGTGATAATAATATATTTCTCTTTTACATACTGAATTTTTTTGGCTAATCTAGATGCTTCACGATTATTAATTTGGGATAAGAAATTCATTCTCTCTTCTTTATGCAATATTCTTCTCTTTATCGAAAAGGGAGAAGATATGAATTTTAATCCGAGAATAATTCCTATAGCTGCAATTAAAGCTTGTAACAGAAAGATAGTTTGTGGTTGAACCTGGGTTTGATAAAGTAGAAATCCTCCAATGAATGCTGCAACAGCGGCTACAATTGTCTTCACAAAATTGACACTTCCCATTATATTACGGAAGGATAATTCATTTCCTTTTGACGAGATAAATTCCCAAGTGTTCATAAACCAAGCATTAAACGATCCAGAAAGGAGTGCAGAATAAATTCCAACAATAATTTCTAAGAATAGTAATTCAATAGGTTTTGAGGCAAAAATAAGTCCAAAGTAGTATACAAATAAACAAGATAATGCGACACTGAACGCAATCCTCTGACCAAAATAATCCGTTAGGACACCAAGGGGTAGGTCAAGAATGGCTCCACAAAGCATTCCAATGGACAAGATTATTCCAAAAACAATAAAGGAATCTAGAATTGATAAATAATATAATGATATCCAAGCATAACTCAGATAGATTCCGGAGACTACAACATGTAAACCACAATATTTGAGGCTTAGGTTTCGTAAATCTGAAGGAAAAGCTGAAATACCAAGGATTGTATAAATGAATGACATATTTATCCTATTCTGTCATTATTTGTTTTTGATAAAAGGAGTTATTTCAGTGAACAGGTGTGGTCTTATTGGCTACGTGAGAAACTGTGGTGAAATTTACTATGGGATAATCCTGAGAGTTGACTTCCCCACCTGAAAGGATAACAAGATATGGGGTTTTCCCAAGGTGATCTTTAAAATTCTCAAGATACTTACCAAATTTATCTCCAAGAACCATAGTTCTATTTGCACAATCGAAAAATAAACCAAAAGTCGTATCTTTCGTAACTAATGTCCTAAGAGTTTTTTTTAAGGAACACTCAATTGTAGTTGAGCTTTGGTCTCCAATAAATGCCTTATATCGATTTGGATCATTGGAATGTAATTTCTTAGCTATTTGAGGGGGTGCTGTGACAAGTGCATGCTTTAGGTTCGGATTAACGATTAAACCGTAGAGATTTAGGTTCTGTTGGCCATCAATAACACAGAGTGGTCTGTAAGGATGGGCATAAAAAGCTCGTTGTGTACATCTTTCTAAGATATCAGGACAATTCTCCATGCCATATAATTCAAGTAAAGCATCAGCACCCCATTTTCCATGAATTCGTGGAATGAATCCTCCATTAATGAAGCTATCAAGACTAAGGTTCTTATCAGGGAGAATTTCTCCGCCTGAATCAGCTCTACTCTCAAATTGGAGGTTTGGAGAGCTTATTGACATGTATGCTAATGAATCTTTAAAGGCCTTGTAGTTATAGAATTGATAAGCTTTGAACATGGTTAATGGATCAGCGCCAAAACTACCTGTAAAATGTATGCCTCTTCTATAGAGCTGCGTGAAAAGGGGCCATGAAGAAGAATAGGAAAAACCGATTCCAGCAATATTCATTAATAGTTCAGTTGGTTTTCCAACTATTTTTGAAAGAATCGAAAATTTACGCCAAATACGGTTATTGAAGGGCATAAAAGGGTTTATACCCTCAATACGGTGATTCAACAAATTTGCCATAAACTTTGGAAATCCAACGCCAGGAGGAAAGAAGATGTGAGTGGTATTTGAATTTCTTTTACTTTCAGATTGAACTGTTTTCGTACAATTTCGTACGACTTTCTTGGTCTTAAGCCAGTTACCAACACGGAACCGTTTTATAATGGTGTTTTTAGCAGTAATACCAGCCAATAACATCATTCCTGCCCCTTTTAATCCATAATCATTCTTATTGGCCATACCGAGACCAGAACATCCTGTTAGAGGAACATTTGGATATCGCTCCTTTATTACTGCCATTGCTTGGTTATATGTTTTCGCTCCCCCATGATGTGACCCCGTGAAATATAGAATAGCACTTGGTTGTACTTCAAGCTCATCTTCAGCTTGTTCGAGAGCTTTTATAGTAGCTCGCTTTAAATCATGATCTATGTAGAGACCTGTTGCCGCTTTTATCAGGTTTAGTCACCTAAAGGTTCTTTTTTGTCAATAATCTCCCCTATTCGTCGTGCATTACGACTCATTTCGATTTCCATTAGACCTGTATTAGCTACTGAAGTGAGAATTGTTACAACGATACTAGTTTTTCCAGCACAATAAAAATAGACTGGGATAGCTTCCTTCCTGTTGATTTCTTTATCATATTTGATACATCGTGATCCTGCTTGAAGCTCCTCCATTGTTTTAGAAATTATATTTTTCACCCATTTCATAACAACTAACAGATTTTGAGAAGCTTTTGAACGATATTGGGATTTTATAACTTTTCCATCTAGTCGAAATAGGATTACAGCTTGTACATCGGTAAAATCCGCGAGGTATGTTAACTCCTTGTCAAGTGAGGCCATTACTGGCGATAGATCAGTAGGAGGAACATCAGAGTTAATAACTGGAGAGTCAATTACTTGAGATATCATGGACTATCAGACCTTTATTTTTCTCAAAACAAATTGGTTGAGGTATTTCTGAATGAGCAGATCCTCTAAACTTACGTATGCTTAAAGTTCTATTGTATATTCCACCTAATCCTATGTGATCGAGTTCAATTATTGAATCAGACAAAAAAAGAGGTATTCTTGCGAGTGTTTTTCCAAATCCCTTTTCAATTGTCACGACAGAAGTTCCAATCTTTCTTAACGAAGAAAAAATCCTGTTGATGACATTTCTTTGATGATTTGATTCTGGAATTTCAAGAAGTAATGGAGTGAGAGGATCAATAGCTATACGGATACCACCCTGATAGCTATCTGCAGTTTCTTTGATGACTTCTAGGTACTTTGGTAGCTCTGACATAAAAAAACGCAAAGCAATCTCACCTGAAGTTAAGTCTGAATCTTCAGAAAAGGCAACTTGAAATTGTAAACTTCCCCGTCGATATTTCTCTTTGAATTTAGTAAGTCCAATATCACAGCAATCTTGAAATACTGAATCAATATTCTGTTCTAGAGAAACATACAGAGCGGGGGATTGGGAGTCTTCAGAGCAAAATTGCCAGCAAAAAGTTGATTTTCCACATCCAGGGTCAGCAATAATTACGTTAACTGAATTCTTACGAAATCCACCGAAAACTAAATTATCGAAACCAGGGACACCACTTAGTATTCTATTATATTCTTGATTATACACTTTTCTCAATAATTTTTGCATTAAAATCGCCTTAAGAGATTAATAGATGTTTTGAGAGCTCTAATGATAAATCGGAATGAAATTTAACCCTACCACTTCGGATATTCTGAATAAATCCGATTACTGTTTCAAAAATTCCTATTACGGAAATAACATCCTTTACTGAACATTTAAATGAAGTTACACACTGAAATCTTTTCTGAAATGGTATTAAGTCAAATTTTCTCTCTTCAGAAGACGCAATATCAGATTTTGTACCAATTAAAAACTTGGGTACATGAGGTTCGATAAAACTAATCCATTCAGGGATAGAAAATAAGGAGGATAAATCTGTCAGATCAAAACATAAGAGTGCTGCGTCGGAGCCTTTACAAAACTCTTCAAAAACTCCCATATTCTTAAATTGCTCTTGTCCTCCTAGATCCCATATTTGTAGCTTACAAAAGGTGTTCTTACAATTTGAAAGTATTTTAGAATGAAACTCTACCGCAATTGTTTGTTTTGCTTTACTGAAAAACGAATTGTTGATGAATGTCTTTGATATAGTTGTTTTTCCAACTCCTCCTTCCCCTAAGATGACAATTTTCAATGGTTTATTATTATCTGGTGGTAATAGCCTCATGATACACACCAATACTCCCAATAATATTTTTTATTTTAATTACCCAAAAATCACATTTCTGTTGCTAATTTTTGGGAGGTTAAAAGGAGCAAGGGAAGAGGTAGATTGGCGAAACCATGAAATCAATTTCAGGAAAAAGAGGAGTTATTTCTCTATTAAAACGATTAAAAAGGGATAGAAGAGCTTCACCTTTAGTTGAAGAAGGAATTTTAATAGGACTGAGTCTATTTGGCTTTTTACTTATTTTATCAATCGTGACTGGAGTTCTTGATTGGCTTTTACTTAATGCTGATGAATTACTAAAAGAGTTAGGATCTTTATTTACTTGAGTGGAAATACTTTATTTCTTGTGAAATGAGGTGAAATATTCTCAGTTATATAGGATTGAAAATCATGTATTATTCCTTTTCAGAAACTAAAGAGGGAAAAAAACGAGTTTAAGCCAATAATAGATCCTTTTATTCTTTATTCATATTTATACGCGTTTCCAGGGATTTTCCTAAAGAAATTGTGGACCGAATGGGATTTGAACCCACGACCTCCTGATTGCAAGCCAGGCGCTACTTCCAGGCTGAGCTATCGGCCCTAAATATCCAGAACGTTGAAATATTAATTTTCTTAAAAATTTTTCAATTTTCATCGAGATGACGGTTCTTCCAAATTTTTTGAGGTTCCTGTTTAGATCTAAATCGTAATTGCTCTAGATAACGATAGACGGTACCATGTTTCGAGCCATGAACTAGCTGCATAATAGCTTCTCTTGCATTTTTGATTTCTGAAATTTCTCCAATGAGTGAAACCTGATTACCAAAAATAGAAATCATTACTTCAGTACTAGCCTCAATCATCTTTCTTGCTTTTCCCTTCTCTCCAATAATACGGGCTTTAATTCTTTTAATTGTATTTTTCGATCCTGCTAGCTCAATGGTCTCTAGAAAGATATCATCGTCTAATAAATAGAAAGCTTTTTCCGCACTGAAACCTCTACCGATTGCTTTGACAATATCTCGAGCTTTCCATATAAATGTAGGATCTGTCATATCTGAAGTTGATGATATGTGAACTGAACCGTCTTCACTATTAATTCGAATGGAAACACCTGTAATAGATTCTATTTCTGATTTCACCGTACCTTTTCTCCCAATCACCACCCCAATTCGACTTTTTGGAATTTTTAAGTGACTTTCTATTACCATTCGGTTTATTTCCCCTTAAAAGCCCTTCAACTCTATTAGTAGGTTTACAGTATAAGATTTTTATCAGGAAAATCAACAGTCATTTCATCAAATAGCTTTTTTTCATTAGGGACCGACAAACCTTTCATTTTAAAGGAGGAAAGAACATTTCTCAGATCTCGTTTGAGAAATTCTAAAGCCCTTGGATGCGAAATTAGAATACTTTGACTCATATCTATGAAATAAGGTGTCTGATCTACCATTATAATGTTGAAGGGTGATAAATCAGCATGTACAAGGCCCGCCCGTCGGAAAAGAAGTTTAGTTTGATTCAGTATCTGAGTTAATGTGGATCTTGTATATGCCTTTGGCGTGAATTTCAGTAAAGGATATGGTTTTCCATCTTTTCCTAGAAGTTCCATCAGTAGAATATTATTCTTTGCTAAAATAGGCTTTGGAACATTAATTCCTGCTAATGAACTTCGCTGGAGATTACTATATTCTTTCTCAACCCAAAGGTTTATGATGTGATGGATTTTTTTACTATGTTTACGAAACCTTCTATCACCAGAAATATAACGGATTATTTGCTTGAAATTAAGTGTACTTGTACGGAATATCTTCACAACAATAGGTGAGCTTATTGAATACGCTTTACAATATTCCTTTCCCTTTGATCCGAGCTCAGCCAAAAAGACACCAGATTCTTTTCCAGAAGCAATAGTTCCAGTAATTGAATCAATAAATCTATTATTTTGCAACCGTTTCAACTGTTTTGCAGTATTCAGGTCAATCACTGCATCAACGGTCTGAAAATCTTCAGATCTTTTTTTTCTTTTTCGCCATCGGTCTTCGTTTAGACCTATATCCCATATCTTCTTATCATCTGGCTTCATTCCTTGATGGCCTCAAATTACGAATTAATGATTTGCCAAAATATTTTGACGTGATTCTTGATTGAGGAGTTTCACAATTCGGGCATTCTAATCTATTTCGTCTTTTGTATTCTAGTTCATGGCCACATTGGATACAATAGGAAATTACAACACCCAATCCATCCCCAATCAAACTAATATAAACTGGTTTTACCGCTCTAATTATTCGGAACCTAAGCCAATCTCCTGGTCGCGTCACCTCATACATATTCTTCACAAAACGTCGAGAAGCTTCTGATATATGCAACACAGCACTTATTGGGATAGAAAGGTTTTCTTTATTTAGATGATATATATTAACAGATGCTATTTGTTTTTTCATGAATTCTACACGTCCCAATCCAACATCACCATTCTTTATTGTGCGGTGCGGATGTTTAGGAATCACAGATATTTTATGTTTTTTAGGATCCGTCACTACTCGACCAACGATTTTTGAATAAATGCTTCCATCTTGTTCATAACAGGTTTCATCTGGTAAGAACTCCTCTATAACAGCAATCTTGTCACCTGGTAAAACCCAATCATTATCAGCGTCAAATTTCTTATTATTATTCATGATCATTCCTAATAGTACTATCTATTATCGCTTTTTAATATGATTCGAGTACATAAGCAGGTGAGGACATTATTTGTTCTCTCATCTCTACCAAAGACACAAGATCTCCATAATAATGGACTCAGGAATTATATTGGTAAATTTTTCTTTGACCTATAACGAAGCTATTCGAGCTTTACTTTTTTTTTAGCAAATACGGAATTTATTGTTAAAATAGAATTAAGATGAATCATCCCTTAATTATAGCTTGAAAACCTTCAAAGAAAGGATATTTATACAATAACAAAGCAAAGGTGAAACGAGCTCTTCAAAGACCTCTTCTGTGTAAAGATTGGAACTCCCTAGCTCTGATCTTACAGGTATTTTACCTGTATTTATGGAAGAGATGAGTGAAAATCCTAAAACTAACCTAATTAAAAAGATTATTGAACTGTAAAATTTACTATTTTGAATTTTCTTCAGTTATTTAAGAGAATGTCAGATTTTATATTATTTCACTGATCCTGTAGACATCAACATCAACATAATGACTCTTTTTTTTATGAAACACATATAAAGGTGGAATCGGGAATTCCAAAGTCGCTAATATTTCACATGATTTATTGTAGTTTCGACTGATCCTATCAATGAGCCTTCGTGATTCTCGATTTGATTTATGAATAGAAATTACTTTTTTTGAAAAAATCAATGCTTTTTCTAAAAATACAATGTCAATACCCCTCCGTTTTGTACCAAAGGGTGGATTCATAATAGTTACTTCATAAGAATCCTTCCAAGAATAAGTTTCGAGGAATTCAATAGCTGATAATAACAGCTCTGCATCGAGTTTTTCTGATTTGAGAAGCCTTTTCAAACCATGCATTGTCTCAGAATCTATATCTACACAAAGTAAATGTGCGGAAAAGAATTTTAATAATGGTAGACTGATTCTCCCTGTGCCTGATCCAAATTCAACAATTCTCTGATTCATTAGATCTTTTTCTACACAAACTAGAATGAAAGCTATGAGCTGCGCTGGCAATGAATATTGTTCTAATAAGACTTTAGGTGATCTAAAACTATCAATTTGTTTGACAAAAGCAATGATTTTTCGATATAATTCGATTTGCTTCAAAGACCAAGAGAAATTTACAGGCGTGATGATTCTATAGCTTGATTTAGGAATAGCTGACATGAAAAAACCAATATCCTATGTAGAATGAGACTGGATAATCCATTAGCTTAAACCATTTTTTCATGAGAAAGAAGGCCAGTGTTACCGCATTGGTTTCTCTTTTTTTCCCGAGAGTAAAGCACTGAGACTAACTCCATTTACGTGAACCACTTTATATCTCACGCCTGGTAGATCACCTATAGCACCACCTTTTGCTCCACCAATCCCTTCTATTATTATTTCATCGTGCTCATCGATAAATAATAGACCCCCATCACCAGGAACGAAAGCAGTAACTTGTTTTCCATTTTTTATAAGTTGGACTCTAACACATTTTCTAATTGCAGAATTGGGTTGTTTTGATTCAATTCCTACTTTTTCGATAACAATTCCCCGCGCTTGCGGAGCTCCTTCTAAAGGGTCGAATTTTTCCTTCAAACGGAGTACTTTTCTTTTATATATTGTGCTTTTCCAACGAAACTTCTTTCGTTTCCGTATTAACTTGTTTGCAGCAAATTCTCCTCGTGGTGATTTTAATCCCGTCATATTTCTTCGCCTAATTCAAATAATTCCTTAATTTGTATCATCAAACAATGTAAACTGGTCTTTGAAGCAAATAGGAGTCTCTGTTTCTTTTTTTGATTTCTTATAAGAAAGGTTTTGTATTGCAAATTGATTATTTTCATTCTAAGGAGGGCTTTGGATGATTACATTATTGACTCCAAAGTGTCTTTTCATTAAAAGTCGCGATCTTTGGATATTTCTACCATTCTTACCAATTGCTTTTCCTCTTTCTTTTGGAATAACCGTTACTACAACGGTTTTCTTTCCTGATTTTTCATGAATTTCTACATTCTTCGTTTTAGCAGGTGCTAGTGTATTTGCAGCAAAAATCTCTAAATTTTCAGAATATTCGACAATATCAATTTGCTTATGGAAATGTTCACGAAGACGCCTAATGGTTGTTCCTCCACGACCTATCACTTTTCCTGTATCATTACGACGAACCACAAAAATCACTCTAGTTTCGGATTTATCCCAAATACAATCAACAGCAAGCGCACCTGTAAGACCTTCAAGAATGGAAATAAAGCGAAGCTCTTCCTGAGACATGCGAATATTTGACAATAAAATACATCCTATTATAGATAATCCAGTATTTTAGAATTTCCTGGATCTAAGATTGCTATTGTAGAAACCATATGGGGACGTCCACATGCAGCACCCAGATCGAAACTAGTTTTTTCATATTGTATAATAGGTATCTGTGAGAGTTCGCAATTCCGTAATAAAATATCTTTAGAATCTAATGGGAGGTTGGCTGAAATTATTGTTACTTTAACTTTACCACTTAAAACGCTTTTAATTGCAGCATTATACCCTAATTTCACTTTCCCTGTACTTACAGCCATGCTAATGGCTTTTTCCAATTCTTGTTTCATGATTATACATCTTTTATACTTTTATTATTGCGCTGATATCCAGACCACATGATGAGGTCAACGGTACCAGTACCGAGGGGTATTATTTGACCTATGATGACATTTTCAGTAATTCCTCGGAGTTTATCACGTTCACCACGGGCAGCAGAATTCAGTAAATGCTTTACTGTTACTTCAAATGAAGCTCTTGCAAGAACACTTTCTTTCTCGCCACTAATACCATGTCGTCCTATTTGGCGTAAATTGCCATCTTGTGTCATAATATCCGCTACCAACATTATATGGCGGATATCCACATCTAATCCTTGATCTTGCAATACCGCTGTAGCTTCATCTATTATGGCTTGCCTTGTGGCCTCAATTCCTAGAGTATCACGAATCTCCTGAATGTGATTGGTTTTAATCCTAGTTGGATCAACACCAGGAATGCTTAATACATCAGGAAGATTACTTCCTGCGGTGAAAAGAACCCACTCATCTAATTCCTGATCTTTTGATATGATGACTCGTGTAATCCCTTTTACACCCTTCAATTTAAGATCCCTGATTTTTTCATTCAATTTATAGATATCATCAATTGTCAGGTCTTTTGAGTCAATTATGATATCGTTGTTTTTATTGTATACCTCCCCCTTCTTCAGTTTTGATAATTTTTCAATAATTAACTCTGGCTTTAAACCTTTATCCTTCATCAAAACGTCGTTTAATGATATTTTGATTTGCATAAGTGCAAGATCTACCGTTATATCATCGCTTATTGATTCTATGGTAGACAATTCTATCCTTCTCTGGACTTCTTGAGCTTTTTCTTTTTCTTTAGCATAAGGTTCTTCAAGATAAACAGTCATAAAAGGAGAAGCAGGATTTTTACGAGCATCAAGAATCTCTATTAAGCGTGGAAGCCCTAGAGTAACGTTCAATTCAGCAACACCTGCATAATGAAAAGTTTTCAAAGTCATTTGGGTACCAGGTTCTCCTATTGACTGCGCTGCCACTGTCCCAATGGCTTCTCCCGGTTCGACAAGAGATCGTAAATATGCGTCTTCAACAGAATCGAGAATTTTACTTACGGTCTTATTACTTAAATTTGGTAATTCTGATAGCTTGCGAAAAATATCTAATCGAATACTTTTAGGGAAACGATCCTCTCTCTCATTGATTAATTCAAAAAGCTGATCTTTTGATAGTTTTGGCATGCTAACGACCCCTTAATCTTCTTCTGTTGAAAGAACTTCTTCAATAATAGCATCGATATCTACAGGTCTACCATGGTACGATTTCATTGGATCCACTCCATCTTCTCCATAACGTAATTGAACTACATCTCCTTCGGTTGTTCGGACTATTATATCGTAATTGACATGGAGATCTTGTAAAGCATTCACCAATCTCCGTTGGAGATACCCGCTAGTTGAGGTTCGAACTGCGGTATCAACTAACCCCTCGCGCCCTCCTTGAGCATGGAAAAAAAATTCCGTGGGAGATAGTCCTGTTCTATAATTGGAACGAACAAAACCCCGTGCAACTGGTCCAATGTCATTTTTTCTGAAATGTGGTAGAGATCGTTTACGATACCCTCTCAATATCCTTTCTCCTCGAATTGATTGCTGCCCAACACATGCAGCCATTTGGGCAATATTGAGTTGAGTTCCTTTTGCCCCAGTTGAAGCCATTACAACCGCTGAATTTGAAATTCCCATGTAATCGTTCGCTACGCTACCCGCGCTATCCCTAGCTTTGGCTAGAACACTCATGATACGCATTTCTAAAGTTTCTTCAAGGGATTTACCAGGAAGAGGTTCTAGTTCTCCCCTGTGATAAGCTTCAATTATTTCATCTGCTGTTTTTTCATTCTCTGCGATTAATGCTTTAATCCTTTTCTTACCTTCTTCTGGCATATTGACGTTAGAAAACCCCAAACTAAATCCTTCATGAGAGAGAAATTCCAAGAGCATTTGAGTTAGAGAATCCAAGAACTCTCTAGCTCTGTCACTTCCATGATCTTTAACTACAACGTGTAAAACACTTTCTGACTCATCTGCACCTATTGCTCGTCGATCAATGACCCCAGAGAGTAACTGGCCTGATCTAATATAGATTGAGCTGTCGTATTCGCAGAGCTCTCCCTTACAAACATCATGTTTTCGACAAGTTCGGGATTTGGCTGTAACATTGACATCTGAAGGCAATAATAAGCTAAAAACTTGTTTTCCAGTCCACAATTCTGTAGGATATGCAATTGCTGGCAATGGAAGTTCCCTTTCATACTTTCCTGCCAGTAATAGTTGCCAGACATCTTCTTTTGAAATTAATGTTTTCTTTCGTGTAAGTAAAAACGATGCAGAAACATAATCATGAAGGGCTCCAATAATTGGACCACCATATCTAGGAGAAAGTATCTGTTCTTGGACTCTCATCAAAACACGGGTTTCTGCCCGAGCCTCTTCACTTTGGGGCACATGAAGATTCATTTCATCTCCATCAAAATCGGCATTGTAGGGTGTACATACACATAGATGTAATCTAAAGGTCTTAAAGGGCATTACACGAACTTCATGAGCCATAATAGACATACGATGAAGAGATGGTTGTCTGTTAAAGAGAACCATGTCACCGTCTCGTAAGTGACGTTCAACAATGAAACCTTGATCGATCATCTCTGCGGTGTTATTTAAATCTCCAACAAATCTTAAGTCAATTCTTTTACCATCTGGTCTGATAATATAATTGGATCCTGTTTTAGAAACTCCTGTTTTCTCATTTATCTCTGGATTGGGACCATTCATCACTAATTCTTTCATTTCCTCAATATTCCATTCCGTTACTCTCTCAGGAACAGTTAAAATTTTAGCGATTTGTTCAGGAACCCCTACTTCATTTATAGAAATGTTGGGGTCGGGAGAAACAACTGTCCTTGCAGAGAAGTCAACTCTTTTTCCAGATAAATTTCCTCGAAAACGTCCTTCTTTCCCTCTCAATCTTTGAGTTAGTGTTCTTAATGCACGGCCCGATCTGTGTCTTGCTGGTGGAATTCCTGCGACTTCATTATCCATGAAAGTTGTGACGTGATATTGTAAAAGCTCCCATAGGTCTTCTACAATAAGCTGCGGAGCTCCAGCTTCAATATTTTCTCTTAATCTTTGATTTATCCTTATTATATCTACTAGTTTATGTGTGAGGTCATCTTCACTTCGTACACCTGATTCTAATGTTATCGAAGCGCGAACAGATACAGGAGGTACTGGTAAAACAGATAATATCATCCATTCTGGTCGAGAATGGGTTGCATCAATACCTAATAGGTTTAAATCCTGTGTTTGAATTCCTTCAAATCGTTTTTGGATTTCTGAAGGTGTTATTCGGACGGATCCTTCGGGTGTTTCTTCGTAAAAGCTAGTTGGTTTTTCATACTTTATTTTAAACTGAGGTTGGCTGCAATGAGGGCATTCGGATTTTTTCCTTGCTTCTTTAACTACTTCCTTGATTATTTCAGAAGTGGTCTTAATATCTTCTTCTTTGGCTGCTTTCTCAATCAATCGTTGATATTTTTTTATAGTAAGTGAATCTAATAGAATTCGTGAACATGCTCTGCATGTTGAACGAAGTAGTTTGTAAATTATTGATTTAGCGTATCCAACATGGATGACTGGTCTTGCAAGTTCTATCATACCAAAGTGTCCTGGACAATCTCCCACTTGATTTCCACAGGTCTTACAACGTTGACCAGGTTCAATTGTGCCAAGACGACGATCTATCAATCCACCTTCAATGGGTGTTCCATCCTCGTTGTAAGTATCAGCAGTAATGATTTTTGTAACTGCCATCTTTCTGATTTCATCTGGTGAAAGAATTCCAAATTGAATTTGGTTAATTTTTTTTAGCTCAGGTGTCCACATCAGATAGTCTCCCAGCAATATTTACAGCTAGAACATGTTACAGAATTTAGAGAAGATTTATGGGTTTTTCAGGAGAGGAGTTGGTAAGAAATATGAAAATTACTTAACTAAAGCGAAAATGCTTATGTATTTTAACGTTAATGATTCTCAAATTATATTGTGAGCTAGTAACTCAGAGGAAGAGAACTATGAGCTACTATACTCTCTTATGTCAACCACGCTGATTAATGTTAACATACTCAAGAGGAGAAGACTGAATCAGATCAATAAACACTTCATTAAACTTTTTTGTAATTTTATACATACAACCTGATTTAGAAGGACCTTTTTATTTATAATGAAAATGCCCATTTCAAACTAAAATACTTTTAATCGTAGTTTGAGTGGATGTTATTCCTACAATAGCGATTGTTATTAACCATAACCTTTTGCTTGATATAAAAATGGACAAAAACATATCTAAAGAGGCTTTATGGTATTTAAAGTTTCTTTTTACTATTTGTTTTGGGATATTACTCCTTACACTTCCTTAGGTTACCAAATTTTACGATAACAATATTAAATTCTTTACTCCCCACACATTAAATATTATTAAGAGTGTCGTTCCACATTAAAAATTGAATATATTTTTATCAATTTTAATAACCTAAGAATATTTAGTTCAGATTAAGGTGAAAGAATGAATGCGGGTGATTCCGATTGCATCAGAGTCTTTAGGGACTCGAGGACTATCATTATTCATACTTTCTGAAGATCAAAATATCTTAATTGACCCATCGGTTTCCCTTGCTCCCTTTCGTAATGGTTATCCTCCGCATATTCAGGAGATAGCAGCCTCTTATCTTTCTCGACACTATATCATGAAATTTTGGGAACTTGCTACTATTATTATACAAACTCATTATCACGCGGATCATTATTCATTAAGTATAGATCGACCATATGAGTTTACAAATAAAGCTATAGCTAATACATTGTATTCTCATCCGAAGAAGAAGATTTTAGCTAAAGATCCAACAAAAAACATAAATTTTAATCAGAAAAAAAGAGCATTCTGGTTATGGAAACGTAATGGAATTCCCTTGTTTGTAGCTGATGGTAATACATTTGTGTTTGGCCGAACCAGAATTGTTTTTTCAGCAGCTTTACCTCACGGGAAACTACATTCAAAACAAGGATGGGTAGTTGCAGTTTTGATTTCAGATTCCTATGAAAGTGTCCTGATCAGTTCTGATATTGTAGGTCCTGGTTCTGACATAGCATTGAAATTTATTAACGAAAATCCAGCTGACTTGATAATCATTGACGGGCCTTCAACTTATCATCCTAAACAGACTACTAAAGATACAGAACGTGCCTTTGAGCGATTAATGGCAGTAAATGATATAGAAAATGTGATCATTGATCATCATCTTTTACGAGACCTAGAATGGAAAACAATCTTAAAAGATCACAGCATTTCAAGAGAAAAAATTACACTTGCAAGTCTTTTAGATGTACCACCGTTTTGCTTGGAAAGTAAACGATCTCTACTATATAATCAGACTCCTTTAGATTCTTTATTTCATTCTCGATTTCAATCCTATGATAAGGAAATTATAAATAAAATTAGAAGAGTAGCAAAAGCTCTTCCACATAAGCTTAAGATGGACAATCTCTTCAAAGAGGTTTTTGAAAGGAGTAAAACCAAGTTTATCCTATAATTCAAATGATTTCATCCCCATCAATGCAATATCCTTGTAAGAAACAATGATCTGCTTAACAATTCATTTTTTCTGATTAAATGTCAATAATTAGATTATTGAGAGTGAAAATGATAAAACCAAACAATAAACAGTACTTTCCAATCCGATTACCAGTGGGAGCATAGATTGTAGACCCTAAAGCTATTAAAAAAGCCCCAAATTGTACAGATAGAAATATATCCAAGCAGGCCGATACAACACTTACTATAATTTCGTTCAACATAAACTCACGTCCTCCACAAAGGCATATTCGGAAATTGAAAACCTAATGGTAAAATAATACATATAAGGCAGAATACGCTCTTTTTTAAATTCTTAACCCGTTTTGAATCCGATGCAATGAGGTACAGCCCCAAATTTCCAAGGAAGACTATAAGAGATAATGCTGCAAAAATAAATAATAAATATGAAGTTATAAATGATGTTAACGGCAGAAATCCCTCGAACGGCTCCATAACCACTGTTGAATTGGGGAATTTCGGATTAAAAATGGATATTAAGAGTATTAGAATTATAAATGATCTTAGAATCATTATTTTTCCATTATCTTCATTATAATCTAAGAGGTAGACGATTGCTCCTGAAATCAGCGAAAGATTTACAGTTACAATAGTAATACTAAGTAATATTGGGAATAGAGACGACAATAATTTCAGTAGCTGTTTTGAAAACTCCTGTAGATATTCCGTAATTTCTGGGGAGAAAAAAGCGATTTCTACACCTGTTATTGAAGCTTGATGGAACCGAATCAAAATAATCCCTAATTCTGCATGAAATTTAATGTCCAATACCTTAGATTAATTAAGACATATAAGGACCGAAGTTTTTTTCTCCCAATTTAGTTTTCCTCTTAATTTTGTACTTATATATTCTACTTCGAAGTAAAGGCTAGATTTACAACATGAAACACATTTTCTTCCGAATTTTGTGTAGATTCCAACATTAATCAAGCTAAATTGGCTTGAAACGAGTTTCTACCCAAGAATAAGGCAATTTTCTCAAGATTTGCTGCAAAATCTTTGAGATTATTTTGACTGTGTTTAATCAGGAAATCATGAGTAAAAATACCTGATTTGGTATTAGGATGAGAGAGAAACGATTCGATTGATTTATTAGTCAAATTTTTAATAATGCCTTCGTTTGTCAATTCTGCAATTCGCATAATGGTACGTTTTTTCTTATTTTTAACCCAAGAAACATTTAATTCGATGAAGATATGAGGAAATGAAGTTTTTAAGAGTTCTAGAGGTATATCATATATATCATTCAAACGTACAAATAGAAATTCTGGATTTCTTCCATGTATTGTTTGAATTGATGGAATTCCAACAGACAAAACATTTAGGAAAGCAGTAAAATGATTTTTTGTTGATAGTTCACCTAAATTGATAAAGTCTGGACTTCTGTGTAAAATTTTTTGGATCTCAAGTGATTTTGAAAAAATCATGCTTTCATGGGGATCATAGCCTAAACGGAATCTAACAATATTCCCATATCTTATTTCAGAAGTTTCTAGAACATCTTCAACTGATAAAAGTCGAAGATGAGAGGGAATATATTCAATCAAGGCATTTTGTAACGTTGTTTTGCCTGAATTTGGAGGCCCAATTATTGATATTGATACTTGATTCTGAATTAGAAATACCAAGAAAATTGCTTGGTTTAGTGTAAGACTTCCATTCCTAATCAGATCTGAAATTCGTAATATTTTTGAATGAAATTTCCTGACATCAATGTGAATATCTTCGATAATAAGAGGAGGAATATCCACTGTGACTCGGGTGTGAAATAAATTAGATACGAAATCTGCTTTCATAGTTGGATTGCTTTGATTAAGGGAAAAATCGTTTTCTAATGCTACTCGATGGACAAAAGCTTCAATTTCTTTCTTTGAAAGCCGTATTGAGGTAGTACACCTCCCATGTCGGGAATGATCTATGTAGAGATTCTTCTTACTCGAATCTAAGTATATTTCATCAACCTGATCTTCAATTAAAAGTGGTCCAATCTTTTCAAGATTAAGTTTACGGAGTAATACGGGGATTAAAAGCTGTTTAGGGAGCTTTAGTTCTTTACCAATAGTTTCTGACAAGTAAGTGTAAAGCTGATTAAAAGTACAGAAATCGTTTTGTTGTAATATAAATTCTTTAAGGAAAATATAGACTTCCTTTTCATAACGACTAAAATCTTTCAAATGATTATAAGTTAGAGGATTATATCGTACCTGATACTCGAGTTCTTCTTTTTCAAGCATTTTAATTATCGAAACTCTATAACAATGAAAAGAATAGGATTCTATTACAATTCCATCTTTTCGATTTAAACCTGAGTCAATAATTAAGGATTGATTCATATTTTCGCTCCAATATAAGATAAGTCTTGATCTTTATTGTTGTTTCTTTGACTCCTGAATCATTTGATCAAAAATTATGCTCAAATTTTTAGGGTGAGAACCTTTAAAGGAATTGGCTTTTTGTTCTGCAATATCAAAACAATATTTTCGTCGAACAATTCCGTGCCCATCAATATATAGAGTAAGAATGTGGCCTTCTTTTGAGTGAGACAATGCTTTAGTAATGAGAGAATGTTGTTCTTGTGCAATATATAATTCAGATTCAGTTATTAGAATTGATTCATGCTTTCCACAAATTGGACAAGTAGTCTCAATGATAGTTTTTTGTGTTTGAAGGACTGTCAATTCTATTACCAAAATTAATTTTGTAAATGAAATTAAAATAACCCAAGTTTATTGCAAGTGAAATTAAATTTGTGAAAAAAAAAAGAGAAATAAAGATTGATCCACTAAACAATGTACATAAAGTATATCACGACCGTTAAGACACAATTCAACTAAAATTATCTTTTTTCTTTCAGGATTCTCGGGTATAAATAAAGGAAGGTGAAATATTATGATGATTTAATCCAAGAAAATTCATTTGTGTATAAGATCTTCATTTAATTAAAAATTGAAGAATTTACTAAAATATTGGTGTAGAATTATATGCCACGTGACATTAGTTTCATATTGAAATATTTCAATTCTATGCTATTTGGTAACTTCGATTTTTTCAATCTTTATAATTTCAGGGGATATTTTAATTCAAAGTATAAAGTCAGTGAAAAACATGTCTTCTGGATTTCCTTCTCTTTTTTCACTTTATCTCTTTTTTTTATTGGAATTCAAATATTTATATTGAAGAATATTTCACTTGAAGGGATTATAATCGAATTAGTATTGATTGTAGCCTTTTTAAGATTATTTCACTATACGATTTTTCTTAAATTCAAAGAATATTGTATGTTCATTGAAACGATAGGTTATTTTGTTGTTAATGAGCTACTAGTAATATTAGATTCATCCCATTCCCTGAAAGAATCAACAAAATTCATTATTTTGAGTAATTATCCTGTTTTTTCCAAAATTTTTGAGAGAGCGATGGTTTCGACACATTTCGGGAACCCTCTTGATCTTACGTTAAAAACTCAAATAAAGAAGTATCTTCATGGGAACATTCAGACTATTTTCCTTTATATTTTGGAAATTTGGGAAAATGGAAAGAATATTACTCTTCTTTCAAAGAATAAGATTCTTAACAGAATCTCAGAGAAGATATCAGAAGAAACAGATAAAATCGACTCCTGGGCTTCCTTATCTGCTGGAGTGATATTTCTAAGTCCTCCAGTGATATTATGTTTTTTATTGATCTCTGGGAATATGAGTGTGTTTTTCGGTCTTTTAATCATTATCAGTATGGTGATTGGATCATTTTTTATATACCCAGAAAGAAATTTAACAGTATTTTATCAAAATGATAAATTTTCTTTATCTTATGATGAAAAATCATTAGAATTTTTAGTCATTTTGTCAGAGAACCTGTCAAGGGGGAATTCATTCAACAAAAGCTTAAATAAAGCTCTAAATATTATTTTCAACACTACAACAGACTATTTTATACAGAAATCAGAAAATTATGTGCAATTTAGGCTAGGGATATCTTTAGAAAACGAATTAAATACAGATTTCTTAACAGAATTTTTCTCAGAAAGAATCTTACACCTTATCTTGTTAACAAAAAAATTTTCTATGATAGATACTCACATTGCTGGTCAAAAATTGATGACAATTACTGAAGAATTAAATAAAACTAATGATTTACTAAACAAGGGTGTTGCACGACTCAGGGCGGCAAAATTACACAGTGACATTGTTCAAGTGCTTGCAATAATCTCTTTAGCTTTTATTGCAGGAGCAGGCCCTTTTTTTCTTTTTGTTTCAAATATGGTAAGTCATTCATTCACTGAATCGTCCGTAGCGTTGAATAACTCTGTCTATGAATTGATTTATTTGGTAATAGCTTTTATAATTAGTATTTTACCCTTCAATAGAGTTAATATCAGAAGATTCAACAAAAATATTGTAATCCTATGGAAAGAAATATTCAGATTATCAAAGTTTATTTTATTTCTTATTGTATATATGATTGTTAAAAACGCTTTAACAGAGTTATCCAGAGGTTCCATTCCTTTAGGGGCGGGATGAATGGCGATAAAAGATGTTCTCATGGATATTATAAGTAAAATGAGTTGTTAAAAGCCTTACAAGGAAATAAAGAATACTACCAATTAGTTCGGGATATTTCACGAGTACTAAGTTGAGAAGCTGGTAGTAGTCCACGAGGATTGTACTAATTATTATTATACTTTTTTGAAGTCAATATTCTTGGGAGTTTTTTAAGATCCTCTAAATATGAAGGTGGAGGTTCAGCTAAGAGACTATTTTAAATAAGGGATGAAATGAAGATGTGGAAAATTCCTAAAGCAGAATGGTTTCGAAAATCAGAATTACTCTTTCTTTTTAATTTAATTCTCATTTCTTTCATGCTGAACTCCCTCGATGCTGGTACTTACCTATTTTCTCCCTGTTTACCCTCCTCAAATCAAAGTATACCTTCAGAAAAGGAATCATATCCTCAAAAAAATCAGGAAAATGCATCAAATTTTGAAATTAACAAATTAATAACTAATGAGGAGCAAATACAATATTATGTAGAACAGGGTACTCAGTTCAATTTAAAAAAGCACCAAATGAAAAACTTGGTCTCAAATTCATACACAAATGTTTCCATTAAGTCAGAAGTAATAAATTCCTCATTTCAGATTTTTTCCACTGGGAATAGTAGCGGTAATAAATGGCAAAATGATATCGAACCTGATTATGGAGATGTTAACGTATCTACAATTCTTTC
This sequence comes from Candidatus Hodarchaeota archaeon, assembly GCA_029856365.1. GTDB lineage: Archaea > Asgardarchaeota > Heimdallarchaeia > Hodarchaeales > Hodarchaeaceae > Hodarchaeum. Next base: position 16,275 of record JAHQWW010000006.1, on the reverse strand, counting down.
GGAAAATACTAACGTCTTTCGCTTAAATTTTTCTGAAAATGTTGAAACCCCTGCTTCAGGAATAACTAATACAGAATTTCTTGTATCATCAAATCCAGATGTATTTAATTATCCCACTATTATTTCTTTTGATTTCAGAATCCCCTTTTTAACACCTGCACTAATAAATTCACCACATACTTTAGGTTTAGAATTCAGGTATAATAATGGTTCAATAACATTCATTTTGTCAGATTTTGGTGGGAACCTTGGAGAAATTCTTGAAGAAAATGTCACACGACCCAATGGATCCGACTTTCTCTATATTTTATGTAATGAAACAGCACCTTTTGGTTGGAGACACATTTCATACAATATTACAAAATTAATTTCAACATACTTTTTTTCAGAAGAGTATAGTAAATTTTCAAGTCTTGAAACTCTCTTTTGTTATATGATTACATTTATTCCAGAATACAAATTAACTCTAGACATAAATAATTTAGAATATTTGACATCATTACTTCCCTGTCCTCCAATTAACTATTCAATAGGAGAAACATCGATTTTTACTAGTAATGGTTCATTATCTTTTGATTCAACACTAGGAAACTTTACTCTTACTGCATATGAAAGTTCATCTTGGAAAAACAATTCACAAACATATCTAGAGGTAAATATTACCAGGACAAAGAGCCTAGAGTGTTTTTATTTCGCTAAAGATTGGAATGAGACCAAAATAAGAATAAATTTGTACGTGAACATACCTAATATTCTTGAGGCTGCATCTTCTAGTATTATTGGCATTATTCTTCCCTCAGACTGGATCAATATTAATATTATTAATCAAAGTATCAAGTTTGAATTTACTAATAAAACTCAAATACTGAATGAATTTATTTTAGGATATCTTTATCGTGCAGACGTCTATGGAATTAATTGGGGGGTTCTTGAAGCATGGTCACCAAATTATTTCACAAACATTGTAGTTCCCACTGATGTTAGCAGAAATGATGTTATCCAAGTTCGAGGTGATTTACGTTATCCCTTATTAAGTAATATAAACTTATACTACTACAATGAATCTTTCCTTTTTCACCAAACTACCCTTCCTATGATCAACTCTACTTTTGTTTTCCCATCAATAAAAATAACTGAACAATTTCCCATAGGAATCTTGCAATTAACTCTCAACTGGTCAAACTCGTGGGAGTATGGTATATATGAAAAATTAGTTTATGTTCATGAGGAAGTTTGTTCAAACTCAATTATTCTGTTTAAATCGTCCCAGAATGTTAATATTTATCGATTTGAACCATTATTAATAAACTTAAGCCTTTTAAAAGATGGAAACAAATACTTTACTAATTTAACATTGGTTTTCTTAATAAAAGGATATGAATGTCTTTTTTTCTCCCAAACGTCTCACAATGATTTCATTCTAAATGTTTCTCATATTATTTGGGATCCTGGAGATTATACTTTAGATGTTATTGCGTCTGATGGCAATTTATTCTTTGCAAAGGATGTAATAAGTATAACTGTTAAACCAGCTTCGATTTTTTGGAGTTTTGAAAATTTACAAACAACATTATTAAAAAATGAGAGTATAAGCTTCCGACTCTATTCATATATCCATTTTCAAGGGGAAGAATACTTCCAAACCCTTTCTGGACTTAATATTAGGATTTGGATCAATGATACAGTAATTTCGAACTTCCAAACAAATTTAAAAGGATTTGCTGACATTAATTTCGATTTTGAGTATACAATACCCATGGAATTTCTTCAAGTCGCTGTTGATGGAATGCTAGAGGGTGAAGTTTTTAAACTTCAGACATTATTATTCTATATCTCGAATGAGACAGCTCTAGGTGGTGGGGAACGAGCTTACATTCGTGAAATTATGAGATCACCTATTAGAGTAAATGAAACTTTTTTTATCTATTATCACGTTGAATACTTAAACAACAATTCTAATTGGTTTGTTCCCATCGAATCATTTAGTGATTTAATATTGGCTGCATACATTTTAAGAGATAATTATGTTGTTGGTACCAATATTGATAATCACATGCTAATCTGGACACTAGAAGCAAATCAATCTAGATTGAATGACATATTAGTATTGGAATTACCATGCCCAACTATACTAGTGATAAAGGAAGTGATATCGAGAAAATTTAGGATTAGACTAGAATCTTATTCAAAAATAACTATTAATAATTATTCAATAGAAATTGATCTTAAATTCTTAGGATTTCCTTTCGCCAACATTACCCTCCTAGATTCTTTGAATCGTGATATTACTCATCTATTTAAAATGACCATTGCGGGCTCAACTGTTTCGTTATTTCAGCTTAATACAATAAGCGGGCTCGAAATGTGTTATTTTTTAGAAGGATATCTTCAAGAATTGGAAATAAAAATTAAAAAACCTTTTCAGTCATTTTATGTTTATAATGAAAGTATAAGTGGTAGTTGGGAAATCAATACACCAATCAACTATTCTTATTTAGTTTTATGCACCATAAACGATTTAAGATCTTGGGAATGTTATAACACTTCCTTAAAAACTTTTTCAAATGCATCAAGTTTAATAACTGCCTTTTTATCTCCCCAAAGATGGAATACTTCGATTTCTATTCAATTGATGGTGAACTATTTTGACGATCTAATAATAGCTAGTTTGATGCAAAATTTCACAATTAGTGACCCATTTGCACCTACATTAGATTATTCTGTTCAGTCTATGGTTGATATTATTCGAATTCACACTTTTGTGTTTGAACCTGAAATGGCTTCAGGTATCAAAAATATCTCTTTAACATTGGAAGACCAGAGTATAGCTTCTATTTCTTTTTCATTAAATCATTATGTATTCGAAATTCCAGTAAGAACTATTGACTCCTATTTTATTACAGTTAGTGTGTTCGATTGGGCTGGAAATGAGAAATCATCTGAAATTATCGATATTAAAGGAATAATTTCAGGTTCTTCTTCTCTTTCAAACATGATTACATCAGAATTTTTTTTTCCTATTCTATTGTCTCTTGTAATAATAAGCGGTATTTTTATTGCTCGAATGATTAGAAAGAGAAAAACATCAATTCTTTAAGCTGAAAATTATGAATCAAAATATTTTGTTAAACAAATTAAAGATTTTTGTAATAGTCTTCATTTTACTTGTTTTTCTAATCATTATTGAAGGATCACTTATTTTAAACGATTATACTGATATTTTACGAAGTATTATACAATCTCCATATGATTTAGTACGATATTTACCAATTGTAATTTTATTGTACATGTTTGCAAATGAAATAGTTTTATCATCAAACCGAAATGATCCTCTGCTAAAATTTACAGTGATACAAAAAGGAATAGTTTTTATCCAAAATTATGACATATGGTTTGCCATATTCCAAACGTTCTCCCTTAGAAAAATCCAAACAAGTGAATTAAAACAATTGAAACACTTAAAGACATTTTCATTAGAATTAGATACAGAAAAAGCTTGTATTAGAATTTTTCTTTATTCAAAATCCTATAAAGAGCTGAAAGAACGAATTAAGAAGTCAAAACCAATTCTAGAAGGAGTTTTACCTGATATAATCTTAATCTCAAATGATGATATTGATAAATTATTAAGGGAAAACAAACTGGTAAAAATTCGAAAGAAATATATCTTAGAAGAGAATTCAAAGTTCATTTTTCCTAAATCTGTGAATTTCGACATAAAATCCTTACCCTTCTTCTCTAGAATGATTCTAGCTTATAACTTTACAGAAAAAACAAGTATTAAAGAAAATAATAATGAGAAGAATAGAGTTCAATGCTACTGCTTTCATAGTTATAACCAAACTTCATTCTTTAAATATATAAATAAGATACTCTTCAACACTCAAAACAAAAAAGATGATTATTTTTGGGACATTCAGGAACTTGAAAGAATTAGATTGAAATATCAAATAAAGAAAAATCCCAAGATCACTCTTCAAAGAGGCCTTCTCCATTTCAAAGAAGGGTTATCTCTCTTCTTAACAGAATCAAAACCATCAGTTGTAGAAGAAAAGCAAGTTAGTTATACCCCAATTATGTTATCTCCTGAAATGAAGCCAAAAAGTCTTTTGGGTGTAGAAAAAACCGGTTTTTCCCTTGGAATGAATCAAATCTGTTACGAATTATGTAACATTCCAAAAGATACCAAAAGCTTGTCAAAAGAAAAAGAAAAGAAATGTCTTAAAAGAGTAAATTTTTGTCAAAAACTATTAACAAATGATAAGTTATCTTCGATATTTGAAATTATTTTAAATCAGAGGTCTGAAAAAGATAAAATTCACCTTTTTACTGAATTAAAGAACCATCTTTCTTATCAACAACTTATTTGTGTTCTTACTCAGCTATCTCAATCAAATCACCTAGAAATCCCTTATCATGAGATTGTCAATTTGATTTATATCCTCTTGAGACTAAATGACAAGGTTCAAGGAACTCCTATTTTTAACAAGAAACTCCCTTCTTCGAAACTCCTTTCTAACGATGAAGATTTTGAGCAGATTTCTCTTTCATTAGCACAAAAATGAATCAAAAATGGGTTTACACCGATTTACACTGGAGGTATTTTTCTTATAACTTGAAACATATGTTCCCTCGGTTATATTTTGACTTTATATTAGTTTTGAACTATCATACTGTTTTAGTGTAAGTGATTAGTTTTTAGTCTTATGCACATCTTTTAATGTTGCATTCTGCTTGACTTTCAGCTATTCAAGTATATTCATCATCTTTACAATAGAAGGGGGATTATAAAAGCAGTAAATGTGGGCCCACCCGGATTTGAACCGGGGATCTCTCGGTTATCAGCATCGCCCGCTCTGATGAATACTCTTCAGAACGCCGAGCGCTTTAACCAGGCTAAGCCATGGGCCCTTTTTGGAGAGTAAAAAAGGTAAGAATATTTCTCAATCTATCTTAAATAAATCTTGTGGATTATCGATAACTCTTAGTATATTTTGCTCGTGCACCTGGTCCACCAAAATGTTTAGGCTCACGTCGACGTGGATCTCCTACTATCATGTGACGATCATATTCAATGTATTTAACCCGTAATTCTTCAGAGTCAATCCAAGCTAAAAGAGCTCGTGCAATAGCAGTTCTTGCCGCATCAGCTTGGCCCATATACCCTCCACCCTTGACTTTTACCTTGATATCTATACGCTGTTTGGTTTTTTCATCGATAAAATAAAAAGGTTCCATCAATTTCATCCGTACGATTTCTGGTTCGATGATCTCTATTGGCTTTCCATTGATTAATATTCTACCTTTTCCTTCTTTAATTATGGCACGTGCAATTGCGGTACGTCGTTTTCCACTTCGTAATATGCTTTTCATTATTAGTACCTTCAGATCTTTGTTTTTAATTCATCAAGGGAGAGGTAAGTCGCTTTCGGGTTAATTCTCTGAGTTTCTGGAATGATTTCGATTTCTTTTTCTCTAAACTGGTAAGGAAAGTTATTGTATACTATCAAACGATGATAAGCTTCCTTTCCTCTGCTCTTATGATATGGAAGCATGCCCCGGACAGTTCGTTTCAAAATCTGATCAGTTTCTCGAGGGTAAAAAGGACCTTTCAAAGGATTTGACTTTGTTTTAATTCGCCATCTTCGCAGGTATTTCGCAGCAATGAAATCTTTTTTACCTGAAATCAGTGCTTTGTCTGCATTAAGGACAATGATCTTTTCTCCATTTAATAATCGTTTTGCGATAATACTTGCTAAACGACCCAGAATTGAATTCTCTGCATCTATAATTTTAGTCTCATCTAAGGAATTGTCTGACATCATTATTTTCCTCTCTTCTCCATTATTTAATCATTCGAACTTGAGATCCCATAGGATTCTTTTTCACTAGTTCTTCAAGAGTCAAACATTGTCCACCTGCATTTCTAATTTTCTTTTGAGCTGTTTTTGAAAATGATTCCGCAGCAACATTAAGTCGATGATTTAGCGATCCTGTACCGAGAACCTTCCCTGGGATCAGTAAGGTGTCTCCTGGAGAAGATACTCGATTTAATCGCGAGATGTTCACTATAACACGCATTCTATTCGACTTGGACATTTCAGACGCCAATAATGACCAGATTTTTGTGTTGTTTTTACTCGCAGCTCCTCTTAAAAAACTAATCAGTGCAATTTTATTTGGATCTGTTCTTCCTTTGATTTTCAATTGGATCCCTCTTTTAAAATTCATCAACAAGAACGTTAAATTCTTTTGCTTTTTCTTTCAAAAGTTTTAAAGCTTCAATCAATATATTTTTAATGGTAAGCGCACCAGTACTTTCAATGATAAAAACAAAATCACTACCAGTCGTTGATACAGCAACAGCATCGAGTTCACAAACATCGACACATTGATTACATAAACTACAATTTATCACATTAACAGCTAATATTTTGTCATTTTCGATTTTGATGATATCACGGGGGCAGACTCCAACACAGTCTCCACAAAAAGTGCAGTTATTCAAATTAAATTCAATACATGGAAAATACTTATAGGAAACTGTTGAAACAGGCTGCCATTTTGCATGATCCAAGCCCCGCCCAAGTCTAGCGATAGCTTCCAGAAATATTTTTTGATCTTTAGCCATTTTAAGAATTGGTATATCAGGGTAAACAGGAACTATTTTAGGATCTTGGGATAATAGATCCTTTGAAAACACTATTTCTATGTCTTGTTCGCCATTCTGTTCTAAAGTCAAAGATACTTCACAGGAGGTACAACCTTGTCCTCCACAGGAGCAAAGTTCAGGTCTAACATAGTTTTCTAGATCAGTTTTCAAAGGGATTAATCCTAAACGATGAGCTACTATTTCATCATAAAGAGGCGTAGTGTTTTCTATAATGATTACTTCATCGATGGCCATTGTAGGAACTTCACTGAGGATCATCCTTCGCAGAGTATTAGCGAATGTTGGGGTTACACCAGAGAGGATAAACTTAACATAATTTTCTCGTTGTTCAACAATCTCCAGTTCCAAATATATACTACCGCCTTTTATTGACTCGTTATAATCTAAAACCTAACATGAGAACCATAGAAAAAGAAAGAAATTTCATCTTCTTCTGCCTATTGGCTACTCGTAGTGATGTGTTTTATACGATATGGCCACAATTGAGTTGGCTTTAAATTTTTTTTCTAAATCTGGTTTCCTTTCAGAAGAAATATTGAATCAAACCTTTTATGAGCATTGATAGTCCATTTAGCGTCAATTATGACCAGAAGACAAGAAATATTCACGGATTTAATAATTTCAAGTGAATTTGATTCCTTGTTTGGAACATTTCAACAAAATAATATAAAATTTGAAATTAAAGGAGGTTCATTAACAATATTCTCAATTCAAAATGTGGCTAGCAATGAAACCCAAGAACTCATTAGGGGGAGTAATTCCCAAGAGGAGTGGCCAATAGTTTTCTTGAAAACTAAAGCAGCGATAAATGGTGTTAATAAAGGTAAAACATAGTTAAAAGCTCTTAGTCAAAAACTAGGGATGCAATGCTGTATTCACCTCACTATACGAGGTGAGAGGTGATATTATACACAGAACGAGTAGATTAATGGACTCGAGTAAATTCAGCGGGGGATTAATATAACTAGAAGGTGTTGAAAACAAATAAAGACATGAATTCAATGTTTAACCGTGCTTCGTACGTTCCGTTCCTATAAACGTATTAATGCTCTGATTTAGAGAAATTGGGAGATTAAAAAGACTAGGGGATTCATTTTATGAATTCTTTATTTGGTGTTTACCTGTGGAACTGATAATTCTAAGCCAATGGAATGAATATATTCGGGGATGGCAACTCTTGATCGAATCTGGAGATCAAATATTTTGGACGATTCTCATTCTTGTTGCATGGGTAGTTCGAGCAATATCTTTAACAATGATTCTCATTCAACTTGGAGATAGACTAATCCGTAATAAGAAAGATTTCGAATTTAATCTTTTACTTACAGCTATTATTTTCATATTAGTAACAGTTCCTTTTTTCCTGGCAGGATTACCTTTGATTTATCCTTTTATTCCATAAAATTTTAAGAATTATTCCTCAAACGTGGAAAATTACTCAACATCTCATTAAATTGAATAAAGAGGTCTAGTATCTCATTTGGTGAAAGATTAACTGGTTGGTTTGTACTAAATTCAAGCGTGTCAATTTCATGTCTAAACAATTTTCTAAGACCCCGAGGATAATTTTTCACATAAATCTGTAGGTTATTTCGAACCTTTTTATGTTTACGACAAAATAATTGAGTAAGAAAACTAAAAAACTCCCTATTATTAATAATTGGGGGTGGTTCCAATTTAGTTCCACGAACAAGGCTTGAATGAACGTGAGGCCGAGGAGAAAAGAAGTAAGGTGGAAACATCCTAATTTTTTCAAATTTATAAAAAAATGAAGAATATACTGAGATTCGACTGTAATCAGGATCTCTTGGCTGTGCACATAAATGATTTGCGAATTCATTCTGTAAAGTAACAGCGATTAAATCTGGACGATATTTACTTTCGATTAATTTCTTGATAAAAGGTGATGAAATACCATATGGGAGATTTGAAATTAATTTTTGATGAAAAGGGATCTCAAGTTTGAGGAAATCCCCTGATATAACTTTTATTTTTTCACTATAATTAATAAATTCTTTTCTAAGAATGGAAGAGAGAATAGGATCAATTTCATATGAATAAACCTTCTGACAATTCTGAAGAAGAAAATAAGTCAAGGCCCCAATTCCGCTTCCCACTTCGACGACAATATCTTTCTGATCCAAAGCTACCTCCGAAATGAGGGCATCTATAACTGTTTTTTCAATGACGAAATTTTGTCCCCACGATTTCTTGGGAGAAATGGCATAATTCTGAATTAGAGTCTTTGTATACTTTTTTATATTCCCTTTCTCAAGTAAGTAGAAGAAGCTCAATCTTAATCATGCTGTAGCGATTTTTTGGTAAATAAATAATATTTTGACACCCCCTCAAGCTCTAATAAAATTCGATTTGTGAATATTGATATTGGATCTGAAATACCGGTCCTTTTAGTGAAGTCGCTGAAGGATGAGAATAAATCGTTTTTTCTGGCTTTTAAAATCGACCACAGCCTTTTTTGCCCTATCCCAGGTAATAATTGAATTTGATGCATTTGGGTTGTTAGTGGCTGTGCTCGATTGAAGAATGCTACATAACGAGATTCGAAGGTAGTGACTATTTCTTTGACTATAACAGGCAGAATTTCCAAAGCAGAACTAGAAAGTTGATTATAATGTAGTTTGTTTAATCTTAGAATGCTTTTATTAGTAGATGACAGCAATAAATGGTCGCCTATAGAAATTTTCGACCTATTAATTAAAATAACATCAAAAAATTGGAACCATTCAACCGTGACGACAACTGCTAGTGGATTATAATCTTCAGAACGCCTGTGGCTTAATGATTTTCCGTACGCATAAAAATCTATTACAACACTCTCTCCTTTGTAAACAAAATGTGATTTTACTTTCTTTTTTTTTCGTTTTCGCTGTTGATCTACTCTTTTCATTATTTAAATTCCTCAGATGAACAAAGGGGGAAATTAGTTTCCTCTTGATCTTATACTTTTAAAGAATTGGTGTTTTCACAATTTGATTTTTTATTTTAGAAATCCTCTTCTTTCAAGCTAGCAATGAATAGTGACATATCGGTCAAGTCTGGACGACATAGAACAATAGAAAAAACGAGAAAATTGTAATTATGGTAGGTATTATACCTTTGTAGTACATTTAAAGCCTTAAAATGATTTTCTACATCACGAAACTCAATATTTTTTTAAAATCTTATTTTCTCTTTGGTGAGGTTGAATTAGTTCACTACTAACATCATTTTTCATCTGAACTAGGATATTTCACTTTTGATGCATAGAAACCGAAATTTAATAGTTTCAAAATTTCATTCAACACTTATTCTTTTCTTATAGACTTAATGTTCATTTTTATTCAAGTCTCTCTTTCTGTGTTTTACTTAGATATAAGATTACTAATTGTTTTTTTGGTGGAATTGTTGAGACATGGATGCTTAGAATGTGGTGGAAATCTTATTCAAACCGAATCTGATGTTGTTTGTGTGAATTGTGGGTTAGTTGCAAACAAAATTTACGAAAAACCAACGATTCAGTTGATAAAATCTGAAAAGAGTTTTGGAAATCAGTATGCTTCAATAAGCGAAAGGCCTAGTGCCATGAAATCATTAGGATCATACATTGGTTCTTATAGAAAAAATTTTTTAACAGATATAAGAGGAACTCAAATCAAAATCCCTTCTAAACAACAATTTATGCGATTAAAATCCCTCAATGACATTTATCTTCACTTTAATGGCCGCCAACGGGAGTATCGTGGATATCATCTTCTTACCACAATTTGTAATGCTTTACAAATTACTGATGTAGCTAAAGCAGATGCGCTATTCTTATTTCGAAGTGTACATTCTCATTTACGCGAAAAATTGAAATTATCTAGCTTAATTATGGGTTCTCTTTACTTATCGATCCGATCTAGAAGAGAAAATATCGAGCTAGCGCGACTAGTTGCAGCTGCTCAAAATCGTGGGTATTTGATCCTAGGTAAAGATATAATAAAGGCCGCTTCATTAATCAGGCAACATGCTAGAATTCGGGTGAGTCATGTTAAATCAGAGGAGTATTTAGATAATATTATTAGTCGTCTCCAAAAAGATAATGATATTATACAACATTTAAAGAAAAAAACCATTATTGATAAAAATGAATATTTACATTACTTAAAGCTTGGTGCAAAAAAATTACTCATAAATTTTCCTCAATCTGATCGTGGGGGACGTAATCCATTCATTCTTGCAGCAGCAATTATTATTGCTTCAGATATATTATTAGCACGACAAAATTTGTTTCCACACTGTTATAAACGCAAATCTAGACGGGGAATTTTAACACAAAAACACATTGCTAGAATCTTGAATATTGCTGAATTCACATTACGTGAACACTTCTTATTATTGGCAAAACCTCTGATGGAAGTGGAGATTCGTAATAATCAATTATTAGTGTGACCAATAATAAGAAATTGAATTAAGCTTTAATCAAAACCTTTGAAACTAAAACATTTGTCTACATCTCCTATTAATCCACTTACGAAATTTAAATGGTACCTTTACAACAATACCAATTTTAAAAAATACCTCGAAAATATGATAAACTGTAGTCTATGTCGCTGACTCTTGGGATTAAAACAAAAAATTTGACTAACTTATCAACATTTAATCCTAAATTAATAAATCGAGTAATTTTCTGGTGAATAATTATGGCAGATCTCGAAAGAATGAATTTAGTGGTCACAGGTCATGTCGATCATGGGAAATCGACTGGTTTGGGCCACATGTTATTCCTACTCGGTCAGATTCATGATCCTAAAAAGAAACGACAACCTTGGCGTATTGCTGAGAGGTATTTCAAAGATAGTAAAGCTCAAGGTATGGGAAGTTGGTCGTATGCCTGGATTTTAGATCCTCTAATGGATGAAAGAGAACGAGGTCTTACAATAAACGTATCTTTCATGGAATTTAAGACCAAAAATTATATTTTCAATCTTATAGATGCCCCTGGGCATAGTGATTTTATTAAAAACATGATAACAGGAGCCTCACAAGCAGATGCTGCAATCTTAGTAGTCTCTGCAAGAAAAGGGGAATTCGAGGATGGAACTAAGGTAGCAGGAACAGCTTCAGGAAAATATGCAAATGTAATTGGGATGACAACGGAACATATGCTTCTTCTAACTTCTTTGGGTATTACAAATATTGTAGTTGCAATCAATAAGATGGATGTCGTTGATTATGATCATAAACGGTATGAACAAATTAAAGATTCGATTCATAAGATTTTTACTCAGCTTATGACGGCCCTTCAAATAGAAAGCAAAGAAAAATATCTAGAAGCTATTAATTATGTTCCAACAAGTGGTTTAGTAGGAGTGAACGTTCTTTCAAAAGATGTAACAGTTAAAAACCTTGAAGGGCATATTTCAGCAGCAAAGGCTGGGAATGGTGATCCTGAATTCATCGAATCATTAGAAAAAGAGATAGCAGATATTAAAGCTGGATTTGAGGCGTTATCTTGGTATGATGGACCATCCTTACTCGATGCTCTTGATATACTAGAATCACCCGCTGTTCGTAAAGAAATGTTTGCAAAACAACCGATTAGAATTCCGATTCAACAAACTCTGAATATAGGTGGTGTAGGTACTGTTCTTACTGGACGGGTTTCTAGCGGTATTTTAAAACCAAATTCGGAAGTTGTTATTTCTCCCACAAAACAAAGTATTGAACCCCTCCCAATCTCCGTAAAAACCATCCAAGAATTTCATAAGGACATTCCTCAAGCTCTACCAGGTGATAATATCGGATTTAACATTAAAACCAAGAATATTGGCGCACGGGACATTATTCGAGGCGCAGTTGTTAGTGATCCTAAAGATCCTGCAAAAGCGTTAAGACCAAATATTGATGGATTTTTGTCATATGTTCTTGTTGTGCGTGGATTAGGTAAAAAAGCAAAGAAAAAAGGTGAATCCTGGGGAATCCATGAGAATTATTCTCCTGTTGTTCATTGTGGTACAGCTCAGGTCGCCTGTCGTGTAACACAAGTTCAAGATAAAGATCAGCTAGGCCAAGGTGAAAGGGGAATGGTTTGGATGACTCCTTTGAATCCCCTTGTTGTTGAACCATTATCCAAATCTCCTTCACTTGGACGATTCGCACTACGGGATTCTGGGAAAACCGTCGCAGTGGGAGTGGTTCAGAAAATAGAGTTAGGCAAATATGGCTAACAAATACTTTTTTTTTCTTTTTTCAAAAACTTTTTTTCTTTTTTACATAAAAACGGCCTGAGATTGGCGGTTTATTTTCATGATAGAAGTTAAACCTACTATTTCTCTTGTGTGGATCGGACACGTTGATCATGGAAAATCAACTACATTAGGACATTTATTATTTCAAATAGGGGCTATTGATACTCGAATAATGGAGAAGTTAAGGGAAGAAGCCATACAACATCAAATGGAATCATGGCAATGGGCTTATATTCTTGATTCATTACCAGAAGAAAAAGAACGAGGTGTCACAGCAGATGTCGCATTCCATCCATTTGAAACAAAGAAGAGAAATTTCATGCTTATTGATGCCCCCGGACATCGTGATTTTGTGAAAAATATGATTAGAGGTGCAGCATTAGCAGATGCATGTATATTAGTTGTTAGTGCTGTTCCCAATGATCTTAAATCTGGATTAAAAAGAGGTAGTTATCAGAATCCTGGAGGCCAAACAAGAGAACATACGGTTTTGGCATCGGTTTTAGGAATTCAACAGATTATTGTAGCAATTAACAAAATGGATTTAGTTAATTTTCGAGAAGATCCCTATCAGCAAGCTAAAAAGCAAATAAAAGCATTGTTTAAAGAGATTCATTCACCTTGGGCTAAAAAATTAGACGAGATCCCATTTGTTCCCATCAGTGGATTCTTTGGAGACAATTTAGTTCAGAAATCTACCAATTTGAACTGGTACTCTGGTCCTACCTTAATTGAAGCCTTGGATTCATTCAAGGGCTCAGTATCTAAAGAGAAGTTAGCAATGAGATTCGTCACCTATGACTTGGATGAACGTCATGGTTTTGGAACTTTTTTATTGGGCAAAGTTTTAGGTTCACCATTGAGAGTAGGGGATTTGGTGAAAGCTCTACCTTTAGGCAATATATCAGAGGTGAAGGAAACTTGGATACAAGACATTAAAACAACATATATTGGTCCTGGAAACCACGGTTCAGCTCTTTTAAGAAATATGGACAAAAATACATTAGAAGAAGGGATTGTTTTGGCCCCTGAACAATTAGATTATCGTTTTGCGTCTCTTATTAGCGCACGATTATTAATTCTCGAGGGATCTTTCGTACCAGGTTCTTCTGTGATTTTTCATTGTGGAACTTCTTATACAACCACCCAAGTTTCAAAGATAACGAAAATTTTGAAAATGAATCCAAAATATAAAAATTTACCTCGAGATTTTGAAGGGCATATAACTATAGCTTTTAAAGGCGAATTAATTGATGTGGAACTGACCCTAGATTCCACGATAGTCATTGAGAAATATACTGATTTCCCTGAATTGGGTAGGATAATTTTACGTCATTCTGGGCAAACTATTGCAGTAGGCATTGTTAACGATATAATACGAGTAAGTTAGGCTAGCTTATTAGAATTGATAAAAATGTATTAAATTTTATTCACATGAGGTCATCAATTAGCTCGTTAAGGCGGCCAGTCTCCATCGTGTGGGATGTAACCCGACATTCTCTATCTTGCCAGCTTCAACAACGTTCAGGAATGTTTTTTTCAGAATGTTATACACACCATTCACATCTGCATTGATAATAGTACCTTGTTGGCATTTAAATAACCCTGAACACCTCAGATCTTCTGTTGAATTTTATTTTCAGTTTATGCGAATAATGTCATCTATATCACTTTTATGTATGTATGAACCCTTCGTGAGGAGTTACAGTTATTTAAGTCCCATATTTCTGGAAAAAATGAGTGAAAAATCCAAAACCAACCCGACTGAGACGATCTTTGAATAATTCAACCATCTATAAGAAAAAAATGGTAAATAAACAACAAAGGTAGCAATATGTAAAATGTATTAACGAGCGCTTAATGCAACTCGCTCAATATCCTGTTTTCTTTTGATTGCATTAGAATTTGGATTATTAGTAGATGCTAATATAAGTTGTTCTGCAAGGATTTCATCAAACGTTCTTACATTATTAAAAGATGCTTTCCTGACTGATTGAGCCAATAAACGTAGTGCAACATCAACCCTACGTTGAGGAGCGCTATCTACAGCTGTATGATATACAATTCCACCGTATGAAATACGAGTTGTTTCTTCTCTTGGTGCACAATTCACAATAGCATCAACAAGAACTTGAATAGGGTTACTACCAGTCTTCAACTCAATTATTTGTAGGGCAGATTTCACCACATTAAGAGCCAAGATTTTTTTTCCTGTATTCTTGCCAGGGCTCATTAATTTATTTGCTAAACGTTCAATAATATGAACAAATGATTTATGAAATCGTTTATGTTCATGACGTCCCGCACTATGTGGAACAAGTCGTTCAGTTAAGTTAATATAACGAACAAGACTAATATCCTTAACTTCGATCTCCTTACAATCCCATAAACCAAATATTTTCATTTCTTCCGCAGAGGCCATTTTCATCTTCCATTAGTTTCTATGTCCTTAATTCGATTTCTACAAAAATCGAACGAGAAACATTCAATCTAATAATCTGACGCATCGTTCTGTCGTCTGCATCAATGTCTATCAAACGTTTATGGATTCTTAGTTCGTAATCTTCCCAAGTTGCAGTGCCTTGTCCGCTTGGTGACTTTCTTACTGGTAATTTCAGTTTTTTTGTTGGTAAAGGAATAGGACCTCGCATCTTGACCCCAGATTTCTCTGCAATTCTTTTCATTTCATTACAGATTCCGTCAAGCTGTCCAACATCGGTACTCATTAACCGAATTCGTGCTACGGACACCAAGATTCGCTTCACCTATTCGTTTATACAATTCTTTTTACTAGATTGCTCAAATAGGGAGAATAGTTTGGAGTTATAAGGATTGTTGGTTTTTGTTAATACACCATCCTTTCTTAGATCTAAATGCGAATCATCTGAAAACCTCAAGGATGATTTTGACAGAAACATGATACACAAGCATAAAACGGTTTTTGAATGATGCTAGAGCTTCCTTATTGGAAAAGAAAGAATATCGGTAGAATTCTTCAAACAGAATGATGAAAGGGGATGACAATGACATTTGAATATGTACATCTAGAAGAACTTGAATAGCTCCAAAAACAAAAATAAAACGAACAAAAGCTCTTGTTGATCCAACAAGAGCTTGATTTAGTCATCACGTGTATAAAAACGAGAGATTAAAGCAGCTATTGAGAGAGTAGGATATGAAATAAGTCCTGTAATTCGTTATATGAGACTTATAATTAAACACAAAAAAAGGATAGCATTAACAAACCTTTCAGGGTAATGTACCCTACATTTTTTAGAAAAAATAGAATAATGACCTTAGAAATCATAATTATGTGAAAACTGAAAGTAATTAGTTGAAATAACAGGTGTAGAGCGCCGGGGGAGGGATTTT
>JAHQWW010000069.1 GCA_029856365.1 Candidatus Hodarchaeota archaeon | reverse complement strand
CTTCTCGAGAAGTTACTGCAACCAAACGAGAAGGATCTTCAAATCCTTGTACCCCTTTTTTAGCAAAATCAAAACCATGTTGTTCTGCAGCCCAATGAAGTGCTAAATACAAAGCTGATTGGTTGGAATAAGTACCACAATACATGAAAGTCGCGTCAGAGTTAGAAGAGAGTCCAAACAATTGGCAAAGCGCTTTACAGCATAGTTCTTCTGACATAACTGCTCCAGGAGAAACCTGCCAATTGGTCACTCCTTGATTATATTGTAGAGCAATGCTTGCACCAAATTTTGCACCTTCCTCAGGAAAGAAGTTAAACAGAGATTGAAATTCAGGACGATCATAATGTATAAGGTGTGGTAATAGACGTTCTTCAATCATTTGTTGAAGTTTTTCTAAAGATATCCCCTGATTCTGAAAATTTATTAGTGGTTCTAAATCTGATGCAATTTCCTCTGGAGAAGCACCAGAGTAGATAGGATTGTTGAAGGATCTTTTCATACTTATCACTAGAATGATTCTCTATAATTTAATTGAGACACAAATCCCATCTCCTACAGGAATTATTGTGGAAAATACTCTCGGATCAGAAAATGCAAGTTTATTATACTCCTTTACTCCCTTTGTACTTATTCTTTCAGGCTTCAATTCTAAAACTCGGGCATACCACAAGGCATTATCCGTGATAAGGAGGCCACCTTTTCGTAATTTAGGAACTGCTTGCTTGAAAGCTTGTGGGTATTGCTTCTTGTCAACATCATTAAAAATTATGTCAAATTCTCCTTGGATTTGGTTGATGACTTCAAGAGCATCCCCCACTATATATTTAATATTCGTGATCACCAATCTTTTAAAATAAGAAATAGCTAAATTCTTGTTCTCTTCCGAAGCATCTATACAGATTATTTCAGTATCATCAGATGCGGATTTAGCAAAATATATGGCTGAATAGCCATATCCAGACCCTAATTCGAGGATTCTTTTCGCATTAATAACTCGGGTATATTGATACAGCAATCGGCCAACGAGAGGACTAATTATAGGAAAATCATGTTTTTTAGCATACAATTCCATTTCCACTAGGACGGGGTTTTTTTCTTCTATCAAATCTAACATGTAATCATGTAAACCATCCACTAGAATATCCATAATTCGCACCAATTTCTTAAATTGAAAAAAAATAAAAATTATTCCATTGAATGTGCTAAAATCTAGGTTATTTTCCTTTGTTAAGAACTGGATAAAAAGGATAACCTTCCTAAAAATACAGGGTTTCTCTTTTTACTCTCCCTTTTAAATTCTCAAGAATAACAGGAAAACTGTTTCATGAGTTAATAGAGCTATAGAATGGGAATTAAGGCTTAAATACCATTTCCCCAATCTGCAACGACTTTATTCGCCTCTCTGGCGTATTCTAACTTCTTACTATCTAGTTTGGGGTGAGGATCTTGCTCTAAAAATTCGAAATATGAACATTGGTGACATTTCGTATATAATAACAATTTAGGTATTGTTTCAGGCACTCTTACAAGATGGCAATGATTAATTGAGTTAACAAGCTCCTTAAAAGTTTTTAAATCTACATTAACGAACTCTAATGTATCAATATAATTGAAATTTATCATTATATTTGTTTCTGATAGATCTAAGAGGTCTTTGTTCGTAATTGTAAGCTGATCCTGATGACTGACAGATATCTCTGCCTGTCTCTTCATTAGTTTTCTTAAACTGTCCGCTGAGAAGTCAGGAAATGCCCCATTAAATTTCAAGACAAAATCTTCCATCAAAGATGTAAGAAGCTCTCCTGGATTATAATCTAACTTCTTTGATAAATTATAGAAATCATTGTATAACAATTCATCAATTTCTTTGATTAAAAGGTTTAAAGATTCTTCATTCAAGTCATATTTTCGTATCCATTTGTTATGTGCTTCTTTGAGGACATCAATCTCGCTAAAGAGAATCTCTCGTTCAAAGAGTATTTTTTCTACTAAAATTACCAATTCCTCTTTAGATACTTCTTTTTTCTGAACTTGATTACGATATGTTTCAATCTCCTTTGATAACTCAGCCTTTAGTTGAGTAGGATTGATTACTTTCACACTCATTAAATCACACCCACATTAAAATAGAAAAGAGAACTTCATCAATCTTCAAAGGAATTCTTTGAATTGGCATCTTCTACGTTATAAACTTCAATTCTATCACAAAATTGAAGTTTAGAATACATAATAAGTTTAGGAAAAATTGATGGCATTCTAACAATTCCACAATGAGTAACACTCTTTACATATCGAGTAAAAACCTCTCGTGTCACATCAGGAAGAAATATGAGTTTATCAATATGTGAGAAATTAACTTGTGCGTTTGCTTCCTCGAGATCAGCTCGACTAATCTTGAGTCGATCATAGTGATTAATTGATAACCTCTCAAGAGTAAAATTATCGAATGTGGTTCTTGCCCGTAACGCAGGAAGATGATCTAGAGAGTCATCTAAATCTACAATGATGTCATTCATCATTTTTGTAATGGCTTCTCCTAAATTCATTCGTAGATTTCTAATCTTGTATGAAAATTGGTCATAGATATCACTATCAATTCCACGGATAGTAACATTTTTGAGTTTAGATTTCCCTTCTTTCCAACCTTCATCTTCGGTTTTTGGTTCTTTTTGCACATCTTCACTTTCAATGTCGTTATTTTTTTCTGATTCATATTCACTCATAAAAAATTCCTCAATTAGTGTTCCAAATTTGACGCGCTATTCTTGTAACGCGTGTATGACATGTGTGACAAATTTATATAAATACTTCGATAAGGGTAAAGCCTCAAAAACACATTATCTTAGGAGGGAAATTATATATTGGTGTTAAACATAAAAGACATGTAAAAATTCAACCTTTCACTATATATTTTTCAACTGATCGTCTTTCCTTACATTTTTGGAGGTTATTATAATAGTAGATCTAAACATAGTCAACGCTAAAATCTTCCTTGAAGATGGCCTTGTCGAAGCAAACTTAGGTATTGATCAAGGAAAGATAGTAGTAATAGGTAAAGAAAGTACTCTACCAAAAGCTTCAGAAACCATCAATGCTTCGGGGAAAATAGTTATCCCAGGTGTGATTGATGTACATACTCATATCTTGGATTTAATCTTTGATTATAGAGAAACTTTTGTAACAGGAACGAGATCTGCTGCTGCTGGAGGAATTACAACTGTATTAGAGATGCCTCTTGGTATCGTGGGGAAATCTGTACTTGAAGTATTTAATATGCAGTTAGAAGTCATGAGAAAGAAATGCTTGGTAGATTTTGGGATAATTGGGTCAGCTGGCTATTCGAGTATTGATACCATTTCTGAATCGGCCCAGAAAGGAGCGATTGCTTTTAAAACATTTATGATTAACCCCTCGGAAGAAGAAGCTGAACTGAAAGATCTTGCAGCTAAAGATGACTATTTCTTATTAAAAATATTTTCTAAAATAGCCCAAACAGGACTTGTCAGTAGTGTTCATGCTGAGAATAACGCTATTATAGCTAATGAAATCAAAAGGCTGTCAGTTGGAAAAAAAGACTTTAAAGCTCACACAGAATCTAGACCTACTATTGCTGAAGATGAGGCCTGTATAAGGGCAATTTTACTAGCGCATCATGCTAATGTTAAGCTTAACCTCGTTCATATGAGTTCAAAAAATGCCTTTGAATTCATTAGAAGAGCAAAACAGAAGGGTTGGGATGTTACTTGTGAAATAACACCACATCATCTTTTTCTAACTTCTGAAGATGGTGAGAAAATAGGATCATGGGCTAAGGTAGATCCACCACTGCGATCAAGAGACCATGTTATCGCTGCGTGGCAGGCGTTGAACGATGGCACAATCGACATGATCGCTTCAGACCATTCCCCCTATTCAGATGATGAAAAGGATGTAAATCAAAGAAATAATAATTTTTTCGAAGTCGGGTCAGGAACAACTGGTTTAGAAACACTTCTTCCTTTAATGATAGATGCTGTAAATAGAAAAAAAACAACACTACAAAGACTTGTTGAATCGACATCAACAATTCCTGCGAAAAGGTTTGGAATATATCCCCGTAAAGGAACTATTGCATTAGGTGCTGATGCTGATCTTGTTATTATCGATATGCAAAAGGAATACACATTAAAAAGTGAAAATTTATTCACTAAACCGAAAATAACAGTATTTGATGGGAGGAAGTTAAAAGGAACAATTGAGAAAACACTTGTGAGGGGGAATGTTGTATATGAAAGTGGTAAGTTTCATGTCGAACAGGGATATGGAAAGTTTATTACTCCATTATGATAATTAATATTTATTCGTAATGAACCTCACAATAAAAGTAGAGATTAAAAAGAAGAAAATATTGAGATTAGTTTCTGTGATTCTAGAATAAGAGGTATTTGGCTTTGCTTATCCGTTTTATATCACAACTAATCGGAAATAATATGCAAATTAACCCAAATCGAGAAATGGTTGAGTAGATGATCTGGAAAAAATTGGACATGCAGTATGCTGTTGAATCTCGACGTTTGGTTGAAATGTAGGGAAAACAATAAGAAATAACATGATTCAAGGTAATATTAGCGATTTATCTTACTTTAAGAGTTCTATAGATCCAAGTTTCAGTACAGCATCTCCTTTTTCATTTTTGGTTTCAAACCCAATTATTTTACTTGTTTTGTTTTCCTCCTGTAACCATCCTTCTGTAGTAAGCGTGTCCTCCATGAAGACTGGTTTTGAAAATCTTACTTTTATTCTTTTGACCTTTGTAGGATCTCCTTCTGCCAGACCGTCGACAATGGCCTGTGTTGCGAAAGCTAAAGTACATAATCCATGAAGAATGATATCAGGTAATCCAACAGCCAAAGCTATATCTCTATCTACATGAATAGGATTATCGTCTCCAGAGGCAGCTGCGTAACGAACAGACTGATCAGGAGTAACATTCATCTTTTTTGTAATAATTATCTCTCTTTCAATTTCTTTTTCCTTTCTCTTGGATCGAACTCCTTTTCTCGGTTTCCTGAAAAACATTCCAGCTCGCATTTCAAAAACAAGCTCTTCTCCTGCGTAACCTAAATTTTTAGCCCACAAAACATCTCCTGCTTCTTTAACATCAATAGAGTCTAATTCAACCTTTATCTTGATCTTATCCCATAGTCTTAATGGTCGATGGTATAGGATTTCGTGTTCACCGTGAACCATTCGGAAAATGTCGAGGTTTAGTGTGTCATCCGCAACAATCTGTTTCATTGGATCAACCAACATTGTTACTGGGAAAAGAGGTGGGATAGTTAGCTTATTTTCATCAGATTCATAATATCGTGGGTTTGTTTCATTCGTAGCTTTAGCATAAGCTATTGATTTTTCTGGATCAACGGTTTCTATTGATCCCTCATAGATCTTACCAACAATATTAGGATCAAGACCACTTTCTAGTGGTTCTTTACTTGTACCAGAAATACTCTCTGTTGATTGCATTATTTCTTTTAATTTTTTGAGGGAAAAGGCTTTATCAAACCTAACTAATTCAGGTAATCGACTAGCTTTAATTTTTTGAGCTACAAATGCTTTTGTTGGATCAAGAGTCCCCTCAATCATCTTCTGTAGGGTTTCACTGCTCATCTTAATGACACATCGTGGTTCCTCTGGTATATCTTTTGATACGGAAACATTACTATCATGAACTATAACACACCAGTCATCTGCTCCTGTTAATTCGAAATGCAGAGTCGTTTCCCAACCTTCAGCTTCTTCTGGTATAAAGGCCTGTGGCATCAAGAGGAAAACATCATCAATTGATGATCCTTCTAGTTCTGTTTTTGTTGGAACTTCTGGAAAAGTTGTAATTTCCTCAAATCTTTCTGCAATCTCTTCCATAGCCCAAAGTTCATATCCTTCTTTTTCCACTCCAGGAGTTGTCTTCATTTGATATTCAAATAAATGCTGACCGTGAATTCCAAAAATACGGCCAGTGATATCACAAGCTTTATCACTAGCAAGAAATAGAACCATGGGAGTAACATGCTCAGGGGTCATTTCGCTAGGGACACCGTCAATATCCTCAGTCAGACGTGTTTTGGCCATGGGAGCAATACAGTTTACTGTGATGTCATATCGTGCAAGCTCAAGGGCTACTGTTTTAGTGAAACCATAAATTCCAGCTTTTGCTGAGCCATAATTAGCTTGCCCGAAATTACCCATTAACCCCGCAAGTGATGTTGTATTAATTATACGCCCTCCTGTTCCTTGCTCTTTCATTATTCTTGCAGCAGCCTGGGAACAACTAAAAGTTCCTCGTAGATGAATATCTAGAACTTTATCCCAACTTTCATCCTCCATTTTGATGAGTGTCTTATCTCTAAGAATTCCTGCGTTATTAATTAGTATATCTATTTTCCCATAATTATCTAAAGCAGTTTTAATGATACGAGCTCCCCCATCCACAACATCATCATAATTTGCTACAGCTTCTCCACCAAGTTCTTTAATCTCTTCAACAACATTGTTTGCCATGGAAATCGTGGAACCAGAACCATCACGAGCTGTTCCAAGATCATTGACAACTACTTTAGCCCCTTCTCGTGCAAAACTTAAAGCATGAGCACGACCGATTCCCCCTCCAGCACCAGTGATCACAACTACTTTGTCATCAAAAAGTCCCAAAATTATTTCACCTAAACATTTTTTGAACGATTTCCAGAAATGAGATTAAAAAGTAATCGAACCAAAATATCTAATCTCGGTGGTTAATATTGTCAGATAAGATTTTAGAATGGTTAGAAAAGAATCAAGAGAAGTTTATCAAGATCAGTGATGAAATTTGGGGTTATGCAGAGTTAGGACTATTTGAAAAAAAGTCCTCAAGATTGTTAGCGGATACTCTTGCAGATATTGGCTTTACAATAAAGATGGGTGTGGCAGATATGCCAACAGCGTTTGTAGCGAGTTATGGAACAGAAGATCCTATTATTGCTATTCTGGGGGAATATGATGCGTTACCAGGACTTAGTCAAGCTACAGAGCCAGTAAAAAGGCCCATCGAAGAAGGTGCACCTGGACATGGCTGTGGACACAACCTGTTTGGCGCAGCTTGTTTGGCAGCTTGCTTAGCTGTCAAGAAGGCAATAGAATCAGGAGAAGTGAAGGGCACTATTCGATTTTATGGCACTCCAGCTGAAGAAAATGCTGACGGAAAAGGATGGATGATAAATGCTGGTGTTTTCGATGATGTCGATATTTCTCTCACCTGGCATCCTTGGGATGTAAATTTTGTCATTGCTAATAATTTTCAAGCGATGTATAATGTTGTTTTCCGTTTTAAAGGGCAAACAGCTCATGCTGCAGGTGACCCTTTTAATGGTCGGTCAGCTCTTGACGCTGTTGAGCTTATGAACGTTGGATGTAACTATCTCAGAGAACATATGATCCCAGATGCTCGAATTCATTATGTTATTACAAAAGGTGGTCAAGCTCCTAATATAGTTCCTGATGATGCAGAAGTTTGGTATTATGTAAGAGCCCCTACTCTCAAGGATGTCAAAGCACTCTATCCAAGAGTACTTAAAGTTGCAGAGGGAGCAGCTCTTATGACAGAAACGGAAGTCGATGTGATTCTTCTTGGTGGATCAGCAAATCTATTGCCTAATGAGACCTTAGAAGATTTATTACATAAAAAAATGGAAGTAGTTGGGCCCTCACAATACACTGAAGAAGAGCTCAAATTTGCTCGTCAAATTAGAAAAACTTTTCCTAAAAACTTTTTTGACAATACATTAGCAACACTTCCACAAGAAGCACGCCCTTTTTTTGAACAGTTCAGGGACAAGGAATTTTGTGATGTAATTTGTCCTATCTTTGGTCGAGGAATCACTCTAGGTGGTTCAACTGATGTGGGAGACGTGAGTTGGGTAACCCCTTTAGCACAATTTGCAACGGCTTGCGGTACCATTGGTACTCCTGGTCATTCTTGGCAAGCTGTAGCTCAAAATGGAATGAGTATTGGTCATAAAGGCATGATTAATGCTGCAAAAATACTAAGCCTCGCTGCAATAGAACTACTTCAAAATCCTGAATTAGTGGAGAAAGCACGAAAGGAGTTTAAAGAGAAAATCAAAAAAACCCCTTTTGAAAGCCCATTACCAGATGGCGCAAAACCTCCTATTGATTATTATAAAAACCTGTATAAACAATAGACACTTTTTTTGAGTAAAAGTGAATTTAAATCCTTAATTACGTCCTCATTTAGAATGTGATAATGGTGTCAAGAGTCAACTTGGTAATTGAACCTACTGAAGTCAAAGAAAAAATTATTACCAACATAAAAGAAACAATGACTAAGCGAGAATCCAATGGTTTGTTGGTCGTTTTCAGCGGTCAGCTTGATTCATTTACCACAGCTATTTTAGCAATTGAAGCCAGAGGTCTTGAAGGTGTTAAGTTAATAATTATCAGCGATGTCCCAAAATTGAGAAGAGCAGAAATATCATCTATTGCTACAAAAATGTTAGCCATCAAAAATGAGAAAATTATTAGTTTTAATATCAATAAAATCTCTAAACAGTTTGATGCAGTAGAAAATCTTCTTCCAGAAATTGGAGGAGGTGGGATACCGATTTCTCATCAGCACAATATCAATCATCTGTTGCTACAGACTGATCTTGTTCGGAAGATCGTGGAACAAAAAACGTTTACATATGTTGGGAAGTCCAAATCTGACCAAGAAAAGTTTTTTCAACAAATAATAGCTCAAAACAAAGTGAGAAAGCGATTGAAAATCATTCTTGCATATTTAATAGCTGAAAGAGAGAACTTACTCCTAGTAAGCAAGACAAACAAAACTGAATGGTTAACAGGCTTATTTACTACCTTTGGTTACGGACATGCTGCAGACATTATGCCACTGGGTGATCTTTATCGTACGCAAGTCCTGCAACTAGCACAGTATCTTAATGTACCAAAAGAAATTAGAGATCGTGCATACACAGACATCATACCAGGAGTTCAAAATAAGTATCAATACTTCTTTGAGCTGGAATCAGATGCCGTTGACAACATTTTAATTCGAATACAGGCCAGTTGGCAATTAAGAAAGATATCAGATGAGCTCGAAATTAGTCTTGAAAAAATTGAAAGAGTGAATCATTTTTACCAAGTTTCTAATTTTCAGAGAAATTTACCAATAATTCCCAAAATTTAAGGTAGGATTAATTCATGGTTTCAAGTGATTATCTCAAATCAACGTTTTTTATTGACTCAGAATCGGATGTTGTTATAAATTTAGCCCAGAAACTCAGTTCGGAACACAATGAGAAGGTGGACTTAGCAATATCGACATTCAATTATGTGCGGGACAATATCAAATATACAATTGATGTTACTCGCTATGAGACTCCTGAAGATATGAAAGCGAGTGCGACGATAAAAAAAGAGTTTGGATTCTGTATTCCTAAATCAGTTGCATTAGTTGCTCTTTTACGGGCGAATAACATTCCTGCTCGACTTCATTTCGCAGATATTATTAATCATAGAATACCTCCCCATATTCTAGAACTCCTAAAAACTAATGTGATGATATTTCACGGATATGCTGAAGTTCACCTAGGAAAATGGATAAAACTCACACCCTCATTCGAAACCCCTCTTTGTGAACGACATAATTTTCCAGTGTGCACATTTAATGGAGTAGATGATGCGACCTTTAAACCCTATGATAATGCTGGTAACATATTTGTAGAATATATCAATGACAGAGGAACCTATGCTGATCTCCCTTATGATGAGATATTCAATACCTTCAGAGAATATTATGAATATCCATGAAGCTAAGTAAAGACTGCGGCATATGCAACAGAAGCCAAAGAACTAATTCGGAAGTGGGAAGGATAGATGAGAAAATAAGCTTCTTCATGTTTTGGTAAGGGAAAAAAATCCTGTTTAGAGAATCTCAATTATCTTTCATCAAAAAGCTTAAAGTAATACATTGACTGAATGCTTTACTTAAAGATAATTAAGTGAGGTTCTCAATATGAAAGACCCATCAATGGATGAAGAATGTAAGAAAAGGTATGATGAACTACTCCCCCGAATGTTTGATTACGTAGATCGCTATGCAAAAGAAAAGAGTTCAGAGCTAGCGCTCATAGAATATAACACTAGAGAAGAGATTACTTGGAAAGATTTCGCAACAAAATCTAAAGCATTCGCAGCAAAACTATTATCCATCGGAATGAAAAAGGGAGATATTGTCGCAACTTCCCTTCCGTTGTTGAAAGAACACGTTTACTTGATGTATGCCTGTTATCGCATTGGAGTGATTATTGCACCCCTAGATTTGAGACTTAAAGCTCAGGAAATCAATCGAAATTTTGAAAAAATTAAACCAAAAATATATTTCTTCTTAGGAAAGACCGAACAAGCAGATTTCCGACCAATGATTACTGAAGTTATGAAGAATTATAAAGATTCCTGTAAATATTGGGTACAATTTCAGAAAGAAGAAGATCTTATTATGGACGGTGCTATCGGCATTACCGAATTCATTAAGGGCATCAAGGGAACATATATCAAAGCACTGATAACAGGAAAGGTGAAAAAAGCACAGAAACAAGTGCATAAACATGATCCATGTTTAATCATCTTTACTACTGGTTCAACTGGATTTCCTAAGCCCGCACTGCTTTCCCATGATAACATCCTGGTACAAAATATTGGCCTTGCTGTTGGCTTTGGTATGGATGAAAAGGACATCATGTGCGTTAATCTCCCCCCAAGTCACGTGGGATGTACCACTGAACAGTTAGCAACGACAATTTATGGTGGAGGTGCCAGTGTGATCCTCCACATTTTTGATGCTGAAAAAACATTAGATGCAATCCAAAAATACAAGATTACTGTGCTTGGCCAGATTCCTGCACTTTTTGCGATGCAGTGGCGACTCCCTAATTACAACGAGTATGATTTATCATCTTTACGCTTCGCAATCTATGGTGGTCAGGCTGTTACTCGGCCTTTCCTAGAAAAGTTGTCAATGATGGCCCCTGAAATGGGTTCAGGTTTTGGATTAACTGAAAGTGCTGGTTTTCTTACTTATACCCCTCAAGGTGGTACAGTTGATGATATCTTAACTAGTATAGGTTATGACATGCCTATCAGTCCTATTTCAATTAGAGATCCCATGAAACCAGATGGTTCAGCGGGTGATGAAAAGAATCCAGGCGAAGTCGGAGAGATCTGCTTTTCGGGCCCGCAAGTGTTTCTTGGATATTATAGCGATGAAGAAAACACCAAGAAAGTTATTTCAACTGATCAAATTTGTTATTCAGGTGATCTAGGGTCTTATGATGATACAGGACTTCATTTTGCTGGTCGTGCCAAGTTTATAATTAAACCTAAAGGTTATAATGTGTTTCCGACCGAAGTTGAAGATTTTATTGAACAATCATTCAAAGGAAAAGTTGGTACAGTTGCGTGTGTTGGTATTCCCCACGAAATATATACTGAAGGAATCATGGCTTTTATTGAGAAGGTAGAAGGACAAGAACTCACAGTAACAGAGCTAGAAGAAGTAATGAAGGAAATAGCAGCTTATAAGCGTCCAAGTCACTTTGAAATAATAAAAACAGGAGAAATTCCTCTGACTCGTGTTGGTAAAACAGACTATATGATTTTAAGGCAGAAAGGTGAAGAAATCGCTCAAAAGCTGAGATCTGAAGGAAAATGGGATTCATAATCTTTTAACTTGATTAATACTAACACTAGTCAGTCTTTTTTTACTGCTAAAAAGAAAAAATTGTATTTATTATCCGAAAAGATTTGTCGGAATCAATAATATTATTATGTAACAATAAAATCGGTCTTGTGGGGATAACCTAACATATTGTGATAAACTATGACCCCTGACATACTTTTATCTAATGATGATGGAATATATTCCTGTGGAATTCGTACTCTCGCCAGAGCTATGCACAAGCGTGAATGGGATGTCACAATAATTGCTCCCAGTACTCAACGCTCAGCGGAAGGAAAAGCAATTACATTCGACCAACCAGTACGAATGCAAGAGGTTCCTCTTTCATATCTTGACGGAAAAATAGGTTGGAGAACTACTGGAACCCCAGCTGATGCTGTGATTCATGGGGTATATCAACGAGCTAATGGTGGCAAACCACCCTTTGACCTAATTATTTCGGGAATCAATGCTGGGGAAAACACCAGTGTTCATTCTGTTTTAACGTCAGGGACATGTGCAGTATCATTTGAAGCCGCACTTCTTGGTTTCCCAGCTATTGCGTTTTCTATGGATGTAAATGAACAACTCTTTTTTGATGACACCGCTGACCCTCCAGGTATGAAAATTGCTGCAGAAACAGCTTGTGAGATCATAACAAAGGTTATCGAGAAAGGTCTACCTCCTGACATTGGATTTCTGAATGTCAATTTTCCAGATACAATTTCAATAGATACATCAATTGAAATCTGTCCGATGGCAATGACAAAGTATCGTGATTACACAATCCGTCGGGAAGATCCCCGAGGAGTTCCTTATTATTGGATTTGGGGGGAAACACTTGATATTCCTCAGAAAACCGATGCTTATGCAGTATTAAAGAAAAAAGTGACAAGCATTACCCCAATAACCTTACATTTCGATGGACGTGAAAATCCAACGATTAAACGATCTTTAACCTTTTTAAAAAGAGGTTAATGGACTAATAAACCAAACCTTATTTGATTATGATTAATCCTTTGGAAGAGGCATTTCGTCAAGATTCTCATTTGTGTTTTTTCAACTTTCTTATTCTTGTCAATTAGTGGAATAACACCTCTTTAAACTGTTGTCTACAAATATAAATGGAAAACACTCTTATTTATGATCACTTTCACGATTCAGGCAAGAAAAATGAGAGAAAAGAGAAAAAATGGAATGGTGGTTTTTTTCAGATACTTCATTTTATGAATATTTACGCTTTTTAATTATCAGAGTGACCACTGATAAGAAAATTACTGAACTTGTAAACCCAAATCCAAGAACACCCTCTTCAGATGACGAAGCTGGAGGCCCTGATGTCTCTGATGTCTCTGACTCACGTGGTTCCGTTCCAGCATAAAATGCCGAATACGCTGGATCATGAGTAACTCCTTCACCACCCCATGTTGGATAACTTGTTATCACCAAATTCTCACGAAAAAGCCAAGAAATATCTGCTGTATAAGTATCTGCTGACCACTGAGTTAACGCTACTGCGAGTCTCTTAGATATGGGTGAAGAGTATGGATTTTTTTCAGTTTGATTAGTAGGTTCTCCTGAAAAACCCTCAGCTGTGAGAAGATTTAATATTGATGTACCTGAGTCATAAAAAGTTCCAGGATTATTATGTAAATAATATTTTTCCTTAGCACCACCAAAGTTCTGCGAGAAAAGATCCTCTCCTGCTACAGTCATATCAAATTGAGATTCAGGTCTCGCAAAGGATCCTGACATATCAGCGTTAAATTTAGTCATAGTGAGGTAGTAGTCTCGGCGGTAGGTAGCCATACTCATTTGTTGTGAGCTCATCATCTGCTTTAATTCAGCATCTTCAATTTCTGATTGCTGATAAGTACTCTCTAAGATAGCTTCTCCTGAAACTGGATCGATAATTAGAGAATAGCCATATGTAATATCAGTTACATCAGTAAAAACACGCTCTAATGTTTCATTTTTTGCCCACCATGT
Source organism: Candidatus Hodarchaeota archaeon (assembly GCA_029856365.1). Classification (GTDB taxonomy): domain Archaea; phylum Asgardarchaeota; class Heimdallarchaeia; order Hodarchaeales; family Hodarchaeaceae; genus Hodarchaeum. The sequence continues at coordinate 6,569 of JAHQWW010000069.1, read as the reverse complement.
CATTGGTACATCAGCGTAAGTCGTTTCCCATTCAAAAGTAGCTTTTCCACCTGACTCTGTAGGATCAGTCCAGGTTAAGCTCACAGTGGGATCTAAATCGGAGAGTCGAGGATCATATCCCCAGGTTTCATCAATAGTTTTATCGACAGTCACCGTAACGGACGATTCATTATCAGCGAAAATATGATCACCAAGAGAGAAATATACATCAGCATTAGCAAAACCATTGGCGTAATAGGTACCCTCAAGATGAGCACCTTCAGGAAAACCAACTGCCATAAGAACATCTGGTGTGGCAATTTGTGACTCATTTAGAAATGCAGTTAGAATTTCATCGCCGTCAACATCCTTGTATCCAATAACTCTACCAGGGTTGAAATTACCCCACACAGCAAGATTGGGGGATTGACTTGTAGAAGCTTTTGTCAAAAGGACTTGAATCATGCTTTGAATAGCCCCTTGACCATAGAGAACACCAGATTCATTGGCATAGTTATCCCATTCACCCGCGAGGCGAAGACGTAACGATTGGAGCCAGATTGGTCGTATTGATTCGGGAACTTTTGTATCATTAGTGAATCTAACTTCTCGTGTCAGATTACTAGAAAGATAACCTTTCAAAGTAAAACCACCCTCAAACTCGTAATCAACATCACCTTCGATTAAGGCAAAATAATCAAACCAATAATTGGATCCATCTTTCACAGATACGTGTTGTCCATACAAGTTCTCTTCCCATGTACCTGAGAAATTAAATTGCCCTGAAAGGGAAGCTGCTACCGTAGCTGTTTCATCTACATTAACTGTATATTTCGTTGTCTTAACCCTCACTAAGACAAAGCGAGGGTTCAATAACTCTTCAAAGACTACTTCGTCATCACTGGGATCAGGTGTTCCCTTATCATAGGAGTAAGTAATACGATAGGACCTTACATTAGTATAATCATGGATAGTTCCAAGCCAATCTTTCATTGGTATAGATTCAGGGGCTCCAACAGTTAAATTAACATAAGAAGTTTTCCACGTTTGAATTAAGGCTATTTCTGCAAGACCAACATCGATTTGCCTACCAAACCATGAATAATTAGCTGCCTGTCCAAAAATTCCAAAATCCCATCCTTTGACAGTAACACCTGTATACCGAAACCAAGCACTACCTTGACCAGTTTTATTGTTTAAATACCCGTCAGCACGATATCCTGGCCAATTTTGGGGAGAACCAGGTAATTCCCAGGAAGCGCTAGGAGCCACTTTTGAGCGATTGGTCCAACGTTCCCAGAATATATCTTGGATTTCCAATCCGGTACGGATTGGAACCTGCAAGGTGTAACTTTTGGTTTTAGTATTAGACTCACTTTCAGAAAAAGAATCCGAGTAAGCTACAGACTTCATGAAGTTTCTCGTTTCTTCTCCATATTCCCAATCAAACCCGTAGAATGTTCCAGATGTTTGAATTTTTGCCGTTACAGGGTTTAATGAGGATTGTGTAACAAAAATTAAAAACACAAGGACGAAAAATATCATTTTATAGCGTTTCATATGATTTCATTCCTAAATTCATCTTCATAATTAGATCCATTAGATCAACAGCTTAATTTAGATCTTTCTGAATTTTGATGTATACATTCTTCATCATATTGTCTATTTTTAAAAGGAGCTTTATTCTGATATTGAGGGTGTTAGTTCAAGAGTTGTAGAAAATATAGGAAAATTAGCTCGAATTTTTTGTTGAAGTGAGAGAAGACACCTGTACAAGAGAGATGTTTAAAATTGTCTCAGTATCTCGCTTAGATCTCCTATCCAAAGAACTATTTTTCATACAACCCAGTATATGTGCCTTTTTTGTCAAGTAATTCCTAAAATGTCCCCTTCTCTTTAATCACGTTTAATAATGATTGTAGGCCGATTATGATTACTAAGTTCTATAATTTTTCTTTGGAAAAAACGATATTACTACAAATTATAACCGAGCTTTTATATATCTTCGTAGAAAAATTAGCTAAATACTCATTAATAGAAATTATTATTGGTGGTCGGTCTAGTTGAGTGAAAAGGGTTTTTTGAGTAGGTTCACCTGGCGAGAATACCTCCTTGTTGGAGGATTACTAATTATTTGGGCTACTGTTGCTTTCTTTTCCTTTCAAGCATTCAGTAATGATGATATCAATACTGTAGGATTAATAGTGTTTATTGGTGTTGTTTGCACTGGAGCGCTTTTGATTTTCATCGCTCTTGTTGATAAAATACTTTGATAGCGAAGGAATTTTTTCCCTTCTTTCTTTTCTTACCTATCATGGATTTATTGCTCCTTTTCCTTAAATTTCTAGAATAAAAAGGTAAAATTAAATGAAAATAACTCAAGTTGAATTGTTTCATATTTCCATCCCTCTCAAATCCACATTTTATCCATCGTGGATACCAGGTTACCCTCAAACACACAATCGTTTTACTCTTCTTCGTTTATCAACCGATCTTGGCATAACTGGAATCGCAGCTGGAGTGGCCTTCGGTGAAGAGCGGGAGGGATTAGGAGGCCTATTAGCTCCATATATTCTAGGACTTGACCCTTGTGATCTTGATTTAGCACACCAAAGAATGATTGAAGCTTCTTTCTTAGGTTGGCGGAATTTTTGGATGGAAGCAGCGTTTTATGATATTAAAGCCCAAATTGAGGATATTCCTGTTTGGAAGATGCTGGGCGGAACAGATAACCCAATTCCAGTTTATTGGTCCACAGGAGCAACATGTCAACCAAAATATCATTCAAAAATAGTCACACAAGCTCAAGAAGCTGGATACAAAGGAGTAAAACTCCGAGTCAAGGCAAAAACCTTAAATGAGGATGTCACCGCTATCAAAGAAACACGATCTCGTGTTGACAAAGATTTTCCTCTAATGATTGATGCAAATCAAGGTTGGTTGGTAACTATTGTTGACCGAACACCTGCGTGGGATCTTAACCGAGCTCGACAGTTTGTGGAAACAATAGAAGACCAAAATATTTGGTGGTTAGAAGAACCGTTAGAGATGCATAAATATGAAGAGTTGGCTGAACTACGAAACTCCAGTTCAATAAAGATCGCAGGTGCTGAGTTAAATGCTGGTTGGCATGAAGCTCGGATGTTTCTTCATTTTGATAGTCTCGATCTCTATCAACCTGATGTGACTGTATTTGGTTTCAAAGATACATTAAAGGTCATTGAAGCTATAGAAAAGCACAAGGGATTGGGATTTAGCCCTCATACTTGGACAAATGGGGTCGGTTTATGGATCAACCTCCATACATCCGCATTAACGGATCGTAAGTTTCCGTTGGAGTATCCATACGAACCAGGTTCATGGACTCCCGAATATCGCGATGGAATTTTAAAATCCCCAATCATACCTAATGATGAGGGGTATATAGAACTCCCAGAAGAATCAGGTCTTGGAATTCCAATCGATTGGGACAGAGTAAAGAATTTTGGTAGGAAATTCTTTTCCATGACAGAAGGAGATTTAAGAAAGAAGATAATGAAAGAAAAAGGAATAATTTCTGCTCTTAAATTAAAACGTAGGAAAGATAAAGAAGCAAAACAAGCATAATGGATACATTAGTTTTATAAATATACACTCAAGACTCTATGAAGAACCTCAAAAGCACTTTTATTTGGAGCTTGCCTATTTGAGTTTAGGTTTTTTAAAAAAATTAACTTGGAGAAAATTCTTCTTAATTGCTGGTTTGTTTATTATCTGGATTATTGCTGTTTTCGCTTTACTTCAAGCCCTTGCTGAAGTTGATATCTTAACTGCCGGGTTTGCAGTTATTGTAGGGATTGTTTTTTCTGGGATTCTTTATGTTCTCATTGCTATTATTGATAGATTTTTGTAAGAGAGTTTTTTTCCTCTCTTACTTGTCTATTGATCATCAAAATCGTGATCTTTTCACAATCAATTACTTTTGGTGTCTTTGAATTGCAGAATCTGGTTGAAAGAGTTCTAGAAGGGAATCGTCGAGCCATTGCTCAAGCTATTTCACTAGTTGAAAATCAACCAGATAAATGCGCAGAATTTATTGGGTCAATTTTCCATGCCACAGGAAAGGCTTTCATCGTGGGAATAACAGGACCTCCTGGTTCAGGTAAGTCAACTTTGATTAATAATCTTGTCATAGAATTTCGTAAACACGATAAAAAGGTCGGTGTTATTGCTGTTGATCCAACCTCTCCTTTTAGTGGTGGAGCTCTGTTAGGTGATAGAATTAGAATGGATGATGTGCAAACAGATTCCAACGTTTTTATTAGATCTATGGGGTCAAGAGGAAGTCTTGGTGGTTTAAGTCGTGCGACCATGGATGCAGTCCGTGTTCTCGATGCCGCTGGATATGACATAATATTAATTGAAACAGTAGGAGCAGGTCAAAGTGAAGTGGAAATTGTTAGAACTGCTCATTGTTGTTGTGTATTGGGAATACCAGGAACTGGTGATGCTGTCCAAGCAATTAAAGCTGGGATTATGGAAATTGCTGATATCTATGTGGTAAATAAAGCTGATCGTCCAGGAGCTCAAGAAATAGTTAATGAGTTGAAATTACTTCTAAGTATAGATCCTCTTGTAAAAGAAGAAGGACAATGGAAAATTCCAGTCATTTCTACTTCAAATATAGATCAAACAGGGATTATTGAATTAGTAGAGACCATTCTGAACTTTTATGAATATCTAGAAAATTCAGTAGATTTTGCTCATGAACGAGAATTTATTCGCCGAAAAAATGAAATCTTGGAGATCATTAAAGTCGAATTCTTCGAGAATATTCTGGAGAATCTAGTGAATAAACAAAAATGGGAAGAGATCCTTAATGAAGTTATCTTAAAGAAAAGAGATCCTTATTCTGCAGCTAAATCCATAATGGATCCTTTTTTCCGGTAATTTATTTGAATAATACCTTTTTTTCTGGATAGACAATTCTGTATTATTGTAGATTAAGTGAATCTCTTGTGCTTATATGTTACAATCCATTTCGCTTTATATATAAACATAAGAGGAGATTACAAAGTGTGGTTTGTTTGAGGATGTAGAAGGTTTGTAACAATTTGATTGCATGGGTAAGTATTGTTGCTATAATTGGTTTTGTCATATGTGTTTTTCTATGGGTTTATGATGATAAGGGTGAGAAGCTTTCAGAAAAGTTTACCTTACCTGCTATGGCGTTAACAGGGATTTCTGTCTTAATTAGTTTACTCTTCATCGCTCCTCCCAATGTATTTACTCATGCAGAAGTACAAATTATGATCGTGCTTTTTTTTGTTGTAGTATTTTTATTTCTTACATTAGCAGAAGAAGAAAAACTTCGGGTTATTCTTTTTGGTAGTGCTCTTTCTGTGATGTTAATGATAATATTTCTCAATCAGATACTACCTCTGGAGTACTTGCGAAGTCTCACCCATGAACAACTGATAAATTTAACAGAAGACCAGCTAATAGAAGAGATTGGTAGAAAACTTCCATTAACACTAGAACAGCTAATAGAACTCGCGGAGACTCCAGATTTATTCTTTGAGGTAGCATTATTTAATTCTTTCATTGAATGGGAAGTTATCTCCATTGTTTTTGGGATGAGCTTACTAGTTGCTGTACTCTCTGACACAGGACTTTTTGATATGGTTTCCATTCGTACAATTAAAGCTTCTAAAGGCACACCTAAGAGACTTTTGGTGTTAGTGTTCTTCCTCACAATGATTCTATCAGCCTTATTAGATAATACTACTGCCATTATCTTACTTAGTAGTATAACTATCACTGTAACCCGTGGATTGGATTTGAATCCAAAACCTTACATCTTAGCAGAGGTCGCAGCCACCGTTATGGCTGGAATAATAACGGTGATAGGATCATTACCAGGGATTCTGATTGCCAGTAATAAAGCTGGCGATATACCGTTTGTAACCTTTTCTCTTGTTAATTCTGTCTTTATTGGGATCGCAATTGTAATATCAGTAGTGTACTTATTTAATATTTTCAAAAAAGAATTGATGATCACAGAAGATAGGAGAATCGATTCGAGTGTGGTGAGTTTCTTAGATGAATGGTCAGTGGTGGACTCAAAAAGAAAACTATACCTAGGATCAATTGTTTTAGGAATAGTTGTGATTGGATTGGTACTATCAAGCTATATTGGCTTATCAGTCGGATTCGTTGCAATAACTGGGGCTATACTCGCAATCATTGTTACAAAGGCTGATATTGATAGTGTTATCCATGAAATTGAACTGGATTCAATATTGTTCTTTATAGGACTTTTTGTAGTAGTTGGCGCGCTACAGATATCAGGTGTCTTAGAGGTCTTAGCTGAATTTATGCTTGAAATTTCTGGAAGGGATCCACTCATACTAGCAATTATAATCATAACAATTATCTCCATCCTTAGTGCAGTCGTTGCAAACATACCTATAACTATTGCATTGGCTGAAGTCATTCGTATTCTTCTATCTGATCCAGAATTCGCTGGCCAAACTGTTTTTGGATTTCCTGTTGGGGGCTTATTGTGGTTTACCCTCTTATATGCAGTTACATTTGGCGGAGGATTCACT
>JAHQWW010000068.1 GCA_029856365.1 Candidatus Hodarchaeota archaeon | reverse complement strand
AGTATTAGCAACTGATATAATGGTTGGTTTTCCTGGAGAATCTCAAAAAGATTACGAAGCAACAAAACAACTTCTGCGAGAAGTAAGTCCTACTATTGTAAATATTTCTAAATACACAGATCGTCCTGGAACTTTAGCCTCACAACTTTCTCCTAAGATTCCAACAAAAATAAAAGCTAGTCGAAGTAGAGAATTAACTGAACTCACTCGCGACATTGCTAGGAGAGAGCTGAGAAAATGGATTGGGTGGGAGGGAATAATCTTAATTTATGATTATGGAAAATATACCGATCAATTTATTGGTAGAAATACATCATATTTACCAGTATTAATCGAGGGTGAGAAGCTTTCAATAGGTCAAGTTTTGAAAATACACGTAACAGATGCTGGTCCAACTTATTTGATTGGAGAGAGAGAAAAAAGTGTGTAGTATTTCTTTTCATGATGGAATATGCGGGGGATGGGATTTGAACCCACGTACATCTATATGACTGGATTGCTTATCGAAAAGCGATCTTAAGTCCAGCGCCTTTGGACGGCGCTATTATGATATGCTAAGCTATCATCTAGCCCAATAAATGCCGCCTTTGACCTGGCTTGGCTACCCCCGCATTCTAGAGGTGTAGTAATGCCGCCTAGGAGGCAAGATTAGCATTATGATTATCAATTTTTATCTTTTTTAAGGAGTGACTTTGAGTAGTTGAAGCTTTAAGTTCTTTAAAAGAGAATGCACTACCTTGAAATGAGCTGATATTATATATTTGAGCCATATCTACTTGTCCCAAATTCTTGGAGTAGTATTAACCCTTGTATTCATGTTATCCCCCTCAAATAGCGAGTATGACTTCATCCTACTCACAATTGGATACTGAAGAGTCGGTTTAGTATTGAGATGATTGGAGTGAACAATAATTATAGCTCTACTAAGTCAAAGAAAAGGAAAAGCCAGGATTTTTTGTCTGTAATTTTGGTGGAACCAAGTAAACCTCAAAACTTAGGTAATATTGCTCGTGCGATGATGAATTTCGGTTTTTCAGACCTTATCATTGTTAATCCTCGTCTTGATTTATCTGATCCAAAGATTAAGATTGTAGCTCGTCGTGCTGAAATTATAATTAATCAAGCGCTGTTAATTTCGAAGCTTCAGGATATTCGTGAAGATTTTAAGTTTGTGATTGGTACCACGGCTCGAATAGGAAGCGATTACAACCTAAAAAGAGTTGCAATTCCTCCAGAGCAACTATTGAGAGAAGAATTTGATTGCAGTAAGCTAGCAATTGTTTTTGGGAGAGAACAATATGGCTTATCTAATGAGGAAATCGAATTGTGTGATCTACTGGTTAATATTCCAACACACATGTCCTATCCTGTTATGAATATATCACATGCAGTCGCGATTATACTCTACTTTCTTTCTCAAAAGTTTCAAGAGATTAATCATCCTGATTCTAAAGTTAAACCAAAATTTCGTGTTGCTTCTTACAAAGAACGACAATTATTATTGAATTACTTTGAACAATTAATAGAAACCACGAAATACCACCCTGAAAAATATCATATAGCTGTACAGGCGTTTTCCAATATTCTCTCCCGAGGATATGTTACAGGACGCGAGCTGACTACGCTGATGGGAGTATTGAAATGGATCAATCTTAATCTTCAGAATAAAATGGAACCAAGTGACTAAATTTAAATTTGGAATATGTCATAATCATGATTATAAAGTATCTAAGTCAAGAAACATGATTATTTATTTAATAGATTAATTTCCTCTCACTAAAGTAATCAATGAAAAAATTAATGAAAAGAAGGAAAACGGTATTAAAGTGCAACTTCTTCCCTAATAGAGCCTTTTATCGAAGAATATTTCAACATGAATCAGTTTTAAGGGAAAATTATATCAAGCGCCGATAGTCCAGCCTGGTAAGACTCCTGTCTGCCACACAGGTGACCTGGGTTCAAATCCCGGTCGGCGCATTTCGTCTTTCATAATTAATTCATCAATTTTTAAGTCATTTTATTATTAACCTTTCAATGTACTTTCTTTCGAAAAGTATCCCATCCTCTCATAGGTACGGGTATTAACACTTCTTTTTGAGAAATAAAAACACCTTTAGAATCGATACATTCACCAATAACGAAGAACTGGCTGTCATTCTTCCTGAAAATGCTTTTTAACTGCTCTAATTTAGAAGGGGCAACAGTAAAGATTAGCTCATATTCTTCACCACCAAACATCGTAATCTCCTGAATTTTATCAAATGACTCTAGAAATGGTTCCAACTCTGGATGGATAGGGAGATTATACACGACAATACCAATATTTGAAGCTTGTGATAGCCAGTGCAATGAAATAGCTAATCCATCGGAACTATCAATTGAGGAAGTTGCTAAATTATGTTTTCCCAGTAACACACCCTCCGTAAGTCTAAGTCGTGGTTCATAAAGCAGTGCTGTGCTTAGTTCAAGAAGTTCATCTGGGATTTTATCATATTTTCTATTTATTGGAGATAATAGATAGTCTAATCCTATAGAAGTCAATCCAAAATACCCCGTAACACAGACAAGATCTCCATTCTTCGCGTTTCGTCTAGTTAAAATAGTTCCTTTTTTGATGGAACCCAGTCCTACTCCTGTCAAAACTGTTTCGGTCGAAGTGCCTAAGTCGCCTCCTAGGTATCTTGCACCATATTCATGACTTGTTTTTTGGATTGCCGAGACTAATTCTATGAGTTCATCTTCTCTCATTAAACTCTCTAAGACCAAAGAGGATATGAATAAGTCGGGTGTTGCCCCTTTTGCTACTAGGTCAGAAAAAGTTATGGTTACTAACTTTGCTCCAAGTTGTCTCCATGTCTGCTGTGGTAGAAAATCAGAATCCCTAGACATTGTGTCAACATTAACAAGAATATAAGGAAGGATATTGTTATAAAGATAAGCGTCTTCATTAGTCCCAAGAAGGTCAGAAGAGTCAATATATACTTGTAGGAGATTGATAACATTAGATTCTCCTAGATTTTCGAGATATCTCATTTGGTTGTATAGTTCTCGTTCCAGTATTTTTATTTTCACTTTATGTTCGCGTCTTTCGTGAAAGCAAATGAGTGAAAGTTTAACTGAAAAACACGAACCCCGCGAAGCAAAGTTACAGGCGTTTATACAGCCTATAGTTTTTGTACTCCTGATTGCAATTATTTTATCCTTATTCACACTTGATTATTATGCATTGGCAAACACAGAAATTCCAGATATTTCCCCAATTCCTGAAAATCCAGAGGATCCAGGTGGAATCGCCTTGGGAGCAACTCTAAATATGCTTTTTTATGTTACATTGGCATTTATTGGAGGATTGATAGTTCTGGTTATAATAAAGAAAGGATTCATGCAACTTTTAGTTTATTTCTTTGCAGCGATGATGGGATTTAGCTGGTTTGTTTTTGGTTTATTCTATGGAGCTGTTGTTCTAATTGAAGTTTTAAACTTGTCATGGACTATTCTTCCTTTATTCATTCAGAATTGGATTAATCATTCTTTCGAGTGGCGTGTAACAATCGGGACACAACAGATTTTCGTGATTGAAATTCTGTTGTACATTTTTGCTATCCTCTTAGGTTTACTTGGTATATTTTCATTTGGAATTCAGAGTTTTGATAAGATTTGGCTCCGAAATCTGATGATGATATTTTTTGGCGCAATGATTGGTTCGATGTTGGCTATACATCTTGGTTTACTTACTACTCTTTTTATCTTAGTAGGTTTATCATTGTATGACATTTATGCTGTGTTTCGTGGTCCACTAAAAGGAATTATTGAACATGGCCGTGAAACTGCTAATCAATTCGAAGAAAGCATGGATTTTCAAAATGAAGTGGAATATGAGAAAGTACCCTTGTTACCTGCGCTTCCTGTCTATTCTACTCCTTTAATAAACATAGGACTTGGGGATTTTGCCTTTTTCAGTATGTTGATCAGTGCTGCGGTAGTGATAGGAATTAAATTGGCTACTCCAATTCCCCTAATTACATCACTCATTGGACTCTTTGTAGGTGCGTATTATACTTTTAGATTATTGAAAAAAGATCGTGCTTTACCTGGTCTTCCCCTCCCGATTTTTGGTGGACTAGGGTGTCTAGTTTTGGGCATTCTAAGCTGCTTGCTTTTAGGTGTCTCAACATTGGATTCAATCGTCAACCTTTTTGCTTAAGATTTCAATGATTTTTTTACAAAACAAAATGACTTAATAATCAAAAAATCAGCTGTAAAACTTACATAGCAAAGATAGCTTCTCTTTCAAGCTGTATAAGGTATTCATTCACCTTTGTTTCGATATCAATGCCCAATTGTCCAGCTAAAATGATTGCGTTCAAAAAAGTGCTTATAATTTCGTCCGCTACCTTTTCATTGTTTAAAAGATTAGGATCCACCATCTTTTGGAGAGATTTTACTAACCTTGGATTAAAAAAAGGTGATTTTACATTGTAACTTCCAGTGAAATGGTTAATCAAAGTTTTAACACGATTTTGGATCTCTGATACACTCATGTAATATTGCATTGGATTTCACCATGTGAAATTTTTACTTCACGTTTTCTTTGGTTTTTTCTCCCTTATTAATGTTTTCTGGAAATAGTACAGTGATAATTAATCACAAATTAGGTTGCGATTTAGAATTATTCACCATTTTTGTCGTTATTTCTCGTTTTCTGCATTCGAAATAGAGGGGGCGGGGGGTCTTCCCAAAAAGCTTAGCTAAAAGATATACATACTTATATTAATGATAGAGCATGGATAATAAACCTCAATAACATTAAAAACATGGAGGTGTGTTTTCCAAATAAATTAAGCTGGTGCCACTAGTAGGAGAAAAAAAATTGAATATTGTGAGTCTATGTATTATTTTTTTCCATGAGATAGTTTTGTCATCATCATTCTGACCTTTAATACGTTGAAATTTTCAGTGACTGGTTTTCTATATAATTATGTTTATTCTAAATTATCTAGAAAATTGATCAAAAGAAAATTTTGATATTAATGTTTCTCCTGTAAATTCGGCTTCTAACTAACAAGAAAGAATTTAAATTTACGTAAATTCCGTTGAAATAGTCACATTTCATCTCCAATTCCAGAAATTATTTTTTGATTATCTGGTGATAGATGATACACAGAAAAAGATCTTAATACAGAATTCATCACAGAAAAGGAAGCCAATACAATGCCAATCACTGACCCTGAGAAACGAGACATTGTTCGTAAGGTATTGCTTGATATGATGATTTGTAGAAAATGCTATGCACGAAATCCCCCAGGTGCAACAAAATGTCGGCGATGTCGCTCTAAGAGACTACGACCTAAGCGAAAAGAACGAGCAGGATAACGTTTTTTTTAGCAAAAAGGCAACTTATATAATAATTTATTTTTCACTTCTCTTGTTCTCATATTGACTACTAATATAGTTCATTTGAGGTTTCAATTTGCAAGTTTATGATGGAAGTTTAGGAGAAGGAGGAGGATCTATTCTTCGATTAGTGACATCTCTTGCCCTCATAACACAAGAACCTGTTAAAATTGTAAATATCCGAAAAAATAGACCAAAATCAGGACTCCGAACACAACATCTTGTAGGTGTTCGGTCACTAGCTAAATTATGTGGAGGTGAATTAGAAGGAGATTTTCTCGGGTCAGAAACCATCTCTTTCATTCCTACAAATTCCTGGAGATCACATTTGCAGATTTCTGTTTCCACAGCGGGCAGTTTAGGACTGATTTTACAGTCTCTTCAGATGGCAGTCCTTGGAGTTAAGAATCACACCCTTAAAGTAGAGTTTCAGGGGGGAGCTACATTTGGAAAATGGGCTCCCAGTATTCCTTATGTAAATCATGTCACTTGGGAGATTTTTCGTCAAATGAATTTTGGACTTACACTAAAAATCCATCGTCATGGTTTTTATCCAAAGGGAGGAGCAAGCGTGTCAGCTGTTATGCATTCGCCTTCGTTCTTACAAGGATTGAATCTTGAATTTTTCCAAAAACCAAAATTGGTTTATATTCTATCATTTGCGTCAAAACACCTTCAAAAAGCACGGGTCGCAGAAAGACAAGCAGATACAATCGCAACAGCTTTATTAAACAATGATATTGAATCAAAAATTAGTATTGAATATGTAAATGCTAATAACCCAGGTTCTGGTGTATTAATATTCTCAAGAATAGGAGATAGTGTATTAAGCGGGGATTTTGTTGGCGAACCTAAGTTATCTGCTGAAAAAGTCGGTCAAAAAGCTTCCGAACGCTATATCGTTTCATTAAACAGCCAAAGTACTGTTGATCCTTTTTTAACCGATCAAATTTTACCGATCATGGCAACAGCACACAATTCCAGTACTTTTTATACGCCTTATTTGTCTAATCATACTAAAACAAATATTAGGTTGATTCAAGAAGTACTAGGAGTTGAAATTCACACAGAAAAGCTTAATAATCGGTTTAAGGTTTCAGTTGATGTGTAGAGCCTGGGTCTCTTCAGATATCCATTTTAAATATGCCTCATTTCCAAAGTGGATTGGATAAACTACTAAAGCTGGTAAATCGTAGGGATGAGACTCTTGGATCATAGCTTGGATCTTTTCAATCAAAAAATCTTGAGTTTTGCCCCATAGAATTATTTCTGTTGTCTCTTCAATTTTCCCTTTCCAACGATAGATTGAATGAACGTCATGAATTAAATTTACACAAGCTGCCAGTTTTTTTTCAATCAAGAGACGTCCAAAGGCCTTTGCTTCATCTAGACTGCCAAAAGTCGTATAAATCGCTACAAACATAATTATTCCTCCATCTTTTTTTTTCTACTATATAGATAACCATATCGTTTTTCCTTCTTACAGTTCAAACAAAGATAATGGATTTGATGCTTTTTGCTATTTAAACGAATTTTTGTTGTTTCAATACTTAATGGATAATGACAATACCAGCAAAATAAGAAGCGATATTTATGTGGAAGATGAAATCGTCCTCTTTTTCCGATTTTTTGGGCAGCATGAAACAGTTCTTGGGATCTTTGAGGGTTTGTTAAGCGGAATTTTAAGCTTTCTTCGATTAGAAATTTTACAGCGTTTCGCGCTAATAACTGGGTTTCATGGCGTTCTAAAGATCTTTTTTGTTTTTTTCGATGACGTAGAGAAACCATACTATTAAACACCTTATCTTCAGACCCTGCAATAGCGAAACAAGCTTTTCTAAAAAATTAAGTATTTCTAATTTATTGAATAGCCAAATAAAAATTGCTAAGGTACTTTTAAAGCTCTTGTTTCGCCATTTACCATACTATTAACAAAGCTTTTTAATTTGAAGCAAGGGGGGTTGTATTGCCAATAAACGTGGTAATTCGTGAGGTTTTGCTCCGATAGTGTAGCTCGGCCCATCATTCCGGGCTTTCGCCCCGAATCTGGCTGAATTCGATGTTGATCCCAAGCGGAAAGACCCGGGTTCAAAAGAGACAAACAGGATGTTTGTGAACTGAAAATCCCGGTCGGAGCATTCCTTTTCATAATAATACTTCCCTTACAATAAAGTGATTCATTATGAGTAGACCTTTAGATGTATTAACAGCAGCTCTCAACAAGAAAGTAATCCTAAAAGTTAGAGGGCGTCGTGAAATCCGTGGGATCTTACGCAGCTACGACCCACATCTTAATTTATACCTAGAAGATGCAGAGATGATCTACCCTCCAAAAGAAGAGAATGATCAAGAGGTAGTAACTGAAACACTAGGAAATATCATCCTTCGAGGAGACAACGTGATCCTTATCTCTCCACCCTAGAAATAGTAAATTCTTTTTAGAACCAACTAATTAACGAGTTGTGAAAAATGACAAAAGGAACAGCAGCACGCGGAAAACACACCGCTAAACGAACTCATATGCAATGCCGAAGATGTGGAAATCGATCCTACCATAAACGTAAACATCAATGTGCCTATTGTGGATATCCAAACCCAAAATTAAGACGATATTCTTGGGTACAAAAAAATTTCAATCGGCGTCGTCGAATTGATTAGATACAATCTTAGTTTCTCGTTTAATAAACATATAAAAATTTTTAACCACTTGTCAGTATAGATCAAATTACTTCATATTTCCCCCTGCCGAGGTAGCTTAGAGTTTGCTCTCATGAGCAAATGAGAAACCCGGGAGGATAGCCATCCTATGATGGTATTGGTTCCCGTCAGCGCTGGACTGAAGTCCCAGATTCTCCTGTGTGATGGATATCCAGTTGTCGTGCGTTCAAATCGCACCCTCGGCATATTTTGATACATTAATAGAAAAAAATCATTAGGTTTCTCATCCCGCGACGAGGAGCGAGAGAATAATCTAGATACTTGAGGGAGTGTGGTTGGGATACTTTTTTTAAAAGAAAGTAATCACATAAAAATATTAAAAGGACAGCATATTTAAAATTCTGGAGAGTTAAGAGATGAAACCTCTAATTACACTGTCTTTGGGAGGAAGTGTCATCAATCCTGGTAATATTAATAGCAAGTTCCTTGAAGATTTTTCCATCGCGATAAGAGAGCTGGTTCACAAATATAAATTTATGATTGTATGTGGTGGTGGGAAGGTTGCTCGAGAATACATTAAGGGATTGCCTAATGGACTGACCGAAGGTGAACGGGATTATATGGGTATTGCTGCAACTTGGCTTAATGCCCAATTACTAACTTACTATTTTAAAGGACATTGTTCACCTGTATTGCCTTCTACTGTGAAAAAATTAACCGAACATCTTCAGACGTATGATATTGGTATATCTGGTGGATTTTTAACAGCTATTAAAACAGATGAAGATGCAGCTATCCTAGCGGATTTATATGGTTCTCCTATCCTTGTAAACGTCACGAATGTTGATGGAATTTATGATAAAGATCCAAAACAATATTCTGATGCGAAAAAATATAGTGAATTGACTTATAATCAGTTTTATGAAATTGTATCCCCATTATCTTTGAATGCAGGGTCAAATGCTCCATTTACTCTTATTGCTGCTAAAATATGTGAACGTACCAATATCCGAATTATTGTGTTAGAAAAAAACGTAGATAAGATTAAGCAAGCAATCAATGGGAAAATTGTTGGAACAGTAATTCAAAATCAATGAAAAGAATATGATAATCAATAATCTCTTTTTTAATGGTTACTCAAAGACTACAACCAGATTTCCTCTTTGTATTCCACCCCAGACATATGGAACAACATTATTCTGGGCTGAAGAGTATTGGACTGTTATTCGAATTCAAGAATTAGAAAAGAAATACCCATACATTGATTTTACTGGTCTTATTGATCCATATTTCATTCAAAAATTCCATAATTTAATCAAGGGCTCTATTCATGAAAAAATATTAGGTACCAAGAGTTTCACGGATATTTCTGAGGTGAATTGGGAGGATAACCGCCAGATCATTAATATCGCTACTTCTCATGCCCCTTCTCGTTATATAGCACTAGATTATTTAGAAAAGTTCCAGGATGAATTCGGTATTATTACACTCGATGCCCACCTAGATTTATCCGACTCTAAGTTTATGGATGGAGCATGGATTAATAAAAGATTAGCAAGTAATACTGCTGTAATTGGAGGATGGGCTGAAACAAGCTACGATTTTGTCGATGCTAATTCTTCTCTTGCTTATCTCGCGCCAGATATGAATGGTATTAGCTCGAATCGTGAATTTCTTTCCTGGTTGAAAAGTAAAAAGATTTATGTTAGTTTAGATTTGGATTACTTTCAGCTTTCTCAAACAACTTTTTTAGGTTATTCAAATTATTGGCATAGAAACAAGATAATAGGTCATTCGATGAATATAGAACAAATGCTTACAGAACAAAACTTGAAACATCATTCAAACACACCTTTTTTGTTAGGAAAATATTTGCATTTTTTCCCAAGTATAGAAATTTTCGAAAAAAACAAGAAAATCAGCTTAAAAAAGCAATCTGAGGAAATCTTTGCTACTCTGAGAGAAATTGTGCGATTATGCCGAAAAAGCTCTGCTCATCTTCTCAGTATTGATTTTGTAGAATACTCACCTGTTTGTGATTGGCAACAACTGACTATAAAGGAATTTATAAATAATTATCCCAAATATATAGCTATCATCGTCTGACTAGGGTTTTTTTATTAAGTATTTAAAAGAAGAAATATGGAGGAATTTGTTAAAGATCAATACGCGTGATGTGGGATGAGCTATAAGCAGTATAAATTTGAGAAAATGCTCACTAACTTGCAAAAAAAGGAATCTCCAGATGGTAGTACTTGTTTAATATCATTATATGTGCCTCCAAACAGAGCTATAGCTGATTTTGTCCAAGAATTAACAGATGAAGTGGGTACCGCGACTAATATTCGTAGTAAGTTTACCCAGAAGAATGTCGTTTCAGCGTTAAGAAATGTAATTGGAAAACTCAAGCTCTATGGGCATAAATCACCAGGATCAGGGATAGCAATCTTTGCAGGAGCGACTGCTGATTCTGGTCATAAAGACTATAAAATTGAATCTTATATTTTTGAGCCTCCAGATCCAATATCTCGTAAGTTATACGTATGTGATAATCGCTTTCATGTTGACCATTTAATTGACCGCTTAGTTGAAAAAGATACATACGCTTTGTTAGCTATCGATAGTGCTAAAGCTACAATAGCGACTCTGAAAGGAGATCAAATTGAGATTGTAAAGAGTACCCGAAGTGGAGCTGCAAAAAAACATCGCAAAGGAGGTCAAAGTAGCGTCCGCTTTGCCAGATTACGTGAAGAAGCTGTAGCACGATTTCTAAAACGGATCGCAGACGATATGAAACAGATTTTTATTGAGGAAGCTCAGTTTGAATTAAAGGGGGTGATCATTGGTGGTCCAGGGCAAATAAAAGATCAAGTTGTTGAGTATTTTGATATCAGATTGAAGGATAAAATAGTGGGAATTAAAGATTTAGGATATGGAGGAGATAAAAGTGGGATTAGCGAACTTGTGGCTGAATCCGACGATATCTTAAAAGGTGTTATCCTTATAGAAGAAAAACGATTGGTTCATCAATTCTTAGATGCTTTAATGGAAGGAAAAGCTAATTATGGAGAGAAAGAGGTTCGTGAGAATCTTCTAATGGGAGCAGTTGATGTTCTATTAGTTTCTAAGGGAATTGATTTAATTCGAATAAAAAGTGAATGTCAAAACTGTGGATTTAAGGAAGAAAAAACACTGAAACCAACAGAAGTAGAGAATTATGTATCCATTTTTCAAAAACAACAATGTCCTCAGTGTAAGGTTAATGATTGGGAAATTATTCAGAAAGATCTTATCATGGAACTAGGAGACTTAGCTGAGAAAACAGGTGCTACCATCGAGATAATCAATCCACAAACTGAAGAAGGACGACAGATTCAAAGTTTCGGAGGAATTTGTGCAATTTTACGATATGTACCCTCATAAAAATAACATCAAGAATTGGATGCGCCGACCGGGATTTGAACCCGGGTAGCCAGCTATCTCCTCTTTAGTGAGAATGGAAGGCTGGAGTCCTAACCAGACTAGACTATCAGCGCTAGGGGTCAAGTTACATTTCCCTTTTATTTTTAAGAAGAAATTTATTGCGTTTTATTTGTTTTTCCTTCTATTTAGAATAGTTTAATGGTAATTCTTAAGGATTTTCAATTATTTAGGGAGGTATATTGTCACCTTATCTATTAACGAATAAGTTTTCTTCTAGAATTCCTTCAGAGGTTCAAATACCATTTCTTTCTCCAACTAAATTCTTCTTGATAGTTCAAATTAATCTGAACAAAATCTTTCAAAAAAGACGAAGAAAGTCATTTTTAAGGAACGTTTTTTAAAGTTCCTTTTTCAAGCAAAATTCGATGAAAGAGGCTCTAATCTGAGCCCAATCCTCGGAGTAAGGAAAAATAATGCCCCTAAACCGCACTCTATGCTTACCATTTTGCATTATTTCAGTGATTATCCTTCTCAATGTCGTCCCTAGCTCAATGATTTTTATTTTGCAAAGTTCAGAGAATAATCAATTCCTATCTCATATAGATGAAGACAGTTCTAAAACAGGTATCTCCTTAGTTGAAATTAAGATTCTAAGAGCTGTTTTGCAAGATGATACAACAAATACAACCACATCTCCTCCTGATACAGCAATAGCGACTAATACAACAACAACAACAACAACCGAGGAGACAAATACAACAGACACAATTGATTATCCTCCCTGGGATCCTCATATAAATGTATTTGGAACCGACATCTATCTGTTTGACACTAACCTGTATTATGGTCTTGCGTTGATTTTCTCAATCCTAGGTATTTTATCAACCCTGTGGTTGGTTTTCTTTGTAGAAACTAGTAAAGATCGTACAATTCGTGAACGAATAATTGGCTCAACAATTCGTATTGTTATTATGAGTATATTCTTAGGTTTAGCTTTACATTTTTGGATTCTTTTCGAACCGATTTGATTATTTATTTTATCCTTTGAAACCAAGCCCCAGAGAGATAATATGCAAGAAAAAAATCAATTTATTATACTAATTTGCCCCCATACTCCTTCAATAGCATTTACTCACATACTTCTGCTTCTGAAAAAGCTTTTATTCCGATGGAAAAAATTTCCAACCATAAGCTTTTTTAATAGCTAATCATAAAGTCACATGATTTTTTTCCTTTCAATGCAATTGTAATCAATTGTGTGGAAGAAATCATTTGACACTCCTAGACCATTACCTTCAAGAGGAAAAGTCTTATTGGAGCATACAGGCTCTTTTAAGAAAAGCAATATGTAAGGGGAAATGGGTGTTGCTGTATGGTAGCCGAGTAATTGCAGTTTCAGAGACTAGGGATGAAATTGTTCATCATTTTCATGATTTTTCCGAAAAATTGGATCCTAGGCACCATCTCCCTGGAGCTATCTGTGTACAGGTAGGAAATGAAAATAAGTTCTACAGAATTCCAGTAGAAGAGGAGGAAAAAAAAGAGGATGAGAAACTTGATCGTTCAGAAAAATTAGTAAATTTGCTTTAAGAAGAAGTTATTAATGTCTAATGGGGAGAGTAGGGTGGTCTATTGAATGAAATAACTAAATCTAGTTATTTGGTTTTGTGAAAGAGTCAACCTTTGGCCTGAAGAAAAGGAATTATGATAAAATTCCTGATTAGATGTTCTATTCAACAGTCACTGTCTTGGCTAAATTCTTTGGCTTATCAGGGTCAAAACCACGTTGAACAGCAGTGTAATAAGCAAGCATTTGCAGAGGTAATATATGTGTAATGGGTCTAAGTAGAGGTATAGTTACTTCAGGCAGGATAAAAGAATAATCAGATCGTTTTATAATTCTGTGATCCTGTTCAGTTACAGAAATAATGTATGCGCCTCGTGCACGCATTTCTTCTGTGTTACTTAACATTTTTTGAGCAGTCCAATCATTTGGAGCAATCATGATTACGGGAAAATCTGGTTCAACAATCGCGATAGGCCCGTGCTTACTTTCACCCGCAGGAAACGCTTCTGCGTGGATATACGAAATTTCCTTAAGTTTTAATGCCCCCTCTAGGGCAATGGGCATGTTATAACCCCTTGCGAGAAAATAAGCATGATTTTGATTTGTAATCTTCGATGCTAATTGCTTAGCTTTGAATTCATTTTGATTGATGATTAATCGAGTAATTTGTGGTGTTAGTGTATTAAGATCCTCTATAATATGAGTGAATTCAGTTGCGCTCATAAGACCAATATCATGTTCTACTTGAAGTGCTAAGCGCGCGAGAAGAGCTACTTGTGCAGTATGAGTCTTAGTTGCAGCAACACCAATTTCTGGTCCAGCTTTCGTATAGAGAGAGATATGACTATAACGTGGAATGGAAGAGTCAATAACATTTACTACTGAAACAATTGAGGCACCTAATTTACGGGCAGGTGTTAATCCTTTCATTACATCCAAAGTTTCTCCAGATTGGCTAATTGCTATGATTAAAGTGTCTTCATCAATCAGATGAGAGTAGGTTTCATATTCTGAAGCAATCACTTTATACAATGGTTTTTTCCCAAGAATTCGTTGAAATTGGTAGTAACCAGTCAATCCTGCGTGATAGCTTGTTCCACATGCTAAAAAAATAATCCTTTCTGCTTCTAATATTTTGTTTGAGGCCTTCATAATCTCTGCTGGATTAGTATTCAAAGTATTTTTGAGAGCAATTGGCTGTTCATGGATTTCTTTCAACATAAAGTGGGGATAGCCACTTTTTTGTGCGCTCTCGGCAGTCCAAGATATAATAACAGGTTTTGGCTGAACTCTAAAGCCATTTTTTTCAATATAAACGGCTTGTGGTGTTAAAGTGGCAATTTCACCATTTTTTAGAACGATTACCTTTTTTGTATATTCCAAAAAAGCTGGAATATCACTTGCAGCGAATTTCGTATCTTCTCGGACACCAATCACTAAAGGACTATCTTTTCGGGCTAAAAAGATTGTATCAGGTTCTCCGGAATGGATTAAGGTGATCGCATATGTTCCTTCTATTTTTGTTAAAACTCTCTTAAAGGCATTAATCATTGATAAATTTTGATTAAATTGTTTTAATTCTTCCTCCATAAGATGAGCGATAACTTCGGAATCAGTTTCTGATGAAAAATTATGGCCATTTTCTTGGAGGGTGTTCCTCAGTTCGAGATAATTTTCAATAATCCCATTATGGACAACTATAATATTTCCTGTGCAATCAGAGTGCGGATGAGCATTCTCTCGACTGATTGCGCCATGAGTAGCCCAACGAGTATGACCAATTCCAATTGTTCCCTGGAGATTCTCTAGAGATAATCGCTTATTGACTTTATCAATAGTACCAACATCTTTTAACATCTCAACTTTCCCATTGTTGATAGTAGCAATTCCCACACTGTCATAACCACGGTATTCGAGTTTTTTTAAACTAGTAGTAATCATTTTGGATACATTGGCCTTTGAACTCGTTGTAATTGCAATGATTCCGCACATTATCTAAGATTCAACCCTGATTTTCATTTAAATAGAATGGATAGCAATTAAGAGAAAGGTAAAAGCATTTGATATCCTAATGAAAGGATTTAAATGTCTTCACTTTTGTTTTTCTTGAAGTGAAAAGATAATTGACATTTCAAGAAGAGAAATCTACACTTTTAAAGAGAAAATATTGGGTTTTTTCATATTTGTTTTCATAAAAACAATTTTTAATCTGAGAGAAAGGCAATCTAACTAATCTTTTTTATTAACTGATCTAGTTTATTTTGGATCAGTAATAATTCTAACAGTCAAACTTACCTTAAAATCCTACAATATTCTTTCAAGGGGATGCAATCTGATTGATACAGAATCTATACAAAATTTCGCCAAAAAAAGCACAGATCTTAGCCCACGATATCCGATGGCAGATAATGGAACTTTTATCTAATGACCAAACACTTTATGCGAAAAGTATTGCCAAAATATTAGAGTTATCGGAACAAAAGGTTCATTATCATTTGACTCAATTGCGAGATGCAGGTTTACTTGTACCAGTTGGAATTCGGCCAATAAAACGTGGTCGAGCAAAACTTTTTACCCCCATAGCTAGTAACTTTCTGTTATCTTTAACGAAACATGACGTAAATGACAATAAAACAACATTTGATATGATTTTTTCTAAAAATTTCTGTAATAACGGTAAATTCATGGGTAAAATTGTGGTCGGTAGTGCTGAACCACATGGTCGGTATGATGCGATTTCCCGTGATGGTTTTCTTACTGGGGAGCTCTGTTGGTATTTAGGAAATCACATTACAATGCAAAGAGGGTTCGTTCCTTATTATGTAAGTACAGACTTAAACTATAATAAGGTTAACGGCAATAAAAAGACTAATTTAATACTGATCGGAGGACATATCACCAATACTTTGACGGCTTATTATAATGATGTTCTTAAGTCCAAATTTGATATTTATTTCAGTGAAAATCGGATTATAAGCCGAAATAAAGATTTTTCTCACCCTGCTCATGGATTAATTGCATTGTTTAAGAATCCTGAAGCACATAATTATTGGGTTCTCATTCTAGCGGGAGTCCGTAGTTTAGGAACCCAAGCAGCAATATATGCTGTCATTTCTGACTACTGTGACTTAATGGGCGAAGACACTGAATTTGCTACAATTTTACAAGGAGAAAGTTACGATGGGATACACATTAACGAAGTGACAAAAGTTTTGAGTAAGATGATGCCTTTGGATTAATACTAAAATAAATTTTGACAACGCTTGTGAGAAGTCTATTTCCTTAAAGAGATCAAAAACTTCAAAATATTGATGAAATATCTGTCTATTACCAGAATGAAGTATGTCCTTGGCTTATTGTGAAATAAATAATGATGAAGAGATGGAGAAAGGTTGTCTGAAGTTCAACAATTACTAGAAAAAGCAATACAACAAGGGAGAAAAGTTCTTACCGTTCAGGAATCCAAGAAAATATTATTACAGGAAGGTTTTCCTATAAATCCAACAGGTTTTGGAACGAACCTAGATGAGGTTCTTGCTGAAGCCCAAAAGATTGGATTTCCTGTTGTACTTAAAGTTAGTTCTCAAGATATTATTCATAAATCAGATATTGGAGGAGTCATTACTGGAATCAGAAATGATGGGGATCTTAAAGAGCAGTATGAAATAATGCAACAAAAAATCGCCCAAAAAGCTACTAATGCAAAGATAGAAGGATATATTGTAGAAAAGATGGAATCTGGAATAGAACTCTTAGTAGGTTCGACTCTTGATCCTATGTTCGGACCAATCTTGGCATTTGGTTTGGGTGGGATCTATGTTGAGGTTCTAAAGGATGTTGTTTTCCGCTTGATCCCCATTAACCGCGAGGATGCAACAGAAATGCTTTCTGAAATAAAAACAGCAAAAATACTGGATGGAATCCGTGGACAACCTCCTGTAAACAAAAAATCTTTAGTTGATTTACTGATGAAGACATCTGAGTTTATTAATCACCACGCTGAGATCGAAGAGCTAGATTTAAATCCAGTTTTTGCTACTGAAAAGGGAGTATCGGTTGTTGATGCCCGAATTATCCTGAAAGCTAATGAGTAGTTCGTGTGTGCCAGAATAAAAGAAAGCATGAAATCGTCATTGTACAACCTAACACAGAAAAAATGAGAGACAGAATCGAAAAGATGGAAGAAAAAGTTAAAAGTTCAAAAACTTGAGCCACTAATACTGGAATTAAAACTCCACCTCCTGCTAACACCAGTAATCGAAATAATGACTCTAATTGCGTTATTTCATGAACCATGTTTCTCTTTTTCAAAAAATACCCAATAAAGATGCTGATTGCGAACCCCAGTAATACTGGAATCCCCATTAATACCCACGTTTCACTTCCAATGATGTTTAATCCAAATATTAGTACTAAAATCAGGCTAAACAAAAAAGAACTTGGAATTAAAACAAGCTCAAATCGTTGATACGATGTTAAAGTCACCAAAAAAACGGATCCTCATTTCTTTTTTCATAGAACAAGTTTTTATCAAGCCTTTAGTCGAACATAAAATGATTTTCTTTAGGTAATAAAACATTTTTTACAATCTTCTCAACTTTTATAAAAAGGATTAACATGCCACAAAAGTCATCATATCCTTTACGTCATATACAAAAAGAGCTCCACTTGAAAGTACTCATCCATTTCGAGATGAATGAGGGAGTAATCGGGAGAACAGGTGATGAATCTTTTGGGGAAGCTCTTACTAACTCAAATCTCCTAGTTGTTCTTCAGTCCGATATGCCTCCGATGCCAATTCGACTTTCTAATAATGAGATCTATGAAATGATTTTGCGAAACAATAGGGGTATCGTGGCTAAAGAAGGAAGAGCTAATCGTTATCTTGTTGCTTTACGAATGGATGCCACCAACGTGTTAGCAGCTATTGGAGATGATTTAGATCCTGGTATAATTCTTTTTGAGCTCATGCAGTTTCACCAAAAGTAAGATGAAAATCAAGTTAGTAAAATATTCGTTCAGGGATAATACGAGCTGATAGTTCAATGTTACCTAAACATTTAGCACCAGAACAATCTCAAATTACTTTAAATGACCGTTTGTTTGCGATAATCGTTCTTCTCAGACCACATCAATATTATAAGAATTTTCTTGTCTTCTTTGGTCTTTTCTTTTCAAGGAATCTGTTTCGAATTGATCTTTGGTTACCAATATTTCTGGCTTTCACCGCACTTTGTCTTACTTCCTCCTTAAACTATCTAATAAATGACTTTCGGGACCGAGAACGAGATCGCTATCATCCTGAAAAATCTAATCGTCCTTTTCCTTCTGGGAAGGTTTCTCCATTTTTAGGTCTATTAATAACATTTCTTTTAGTTGTCCTCATAATAATAGTATTAATTATTCTTCCCCCATCACCAATAGTTCAATTTAATCTGAAAGAAATCTCATTATTCGCAAGTCAAGAAAGTGAAATAGAGCATGCTAGCATTTCAATTCCCTCAAAAACAGCTTTCATTTTAGTTTTAGGAGGTTTCTTTGTCACTAGCCAGGTTTATTCTCTTTTTTTAAAACGAATTGTATTTGCGGACACAATCATGATTTCTGTTAACTATGTCTGGCGAGCAATCGCAGGTGCCGTGCTTATTGCGGTATCTGTTTCTCCTTGGCTTATTATTCTTTGTTTTATCACAGCAATGATGCTTTCATTAGCCAAACGAAAGGGTGATATATCAGTATTAAAAGATAAAGCGAGTTTACATAAACAGGTCTTTGATATGTATACCCCAGAGCTCTTAGATCAGAGTTTAGCGACTATTACTGCAATTGAACTCCTTGCTGTTTTCATCTATCTAGTAGAACGTCATCCATACGAAACAGTATTTATAGTACTCGCACTTCCTTTGTTTACATTTGCAATTTTCCGATATCTATTCCTAGTATCCAGTAATAGTATTATTGGTCGAAGAGCTGAACGGTTGTTCTTAGATAAACAGCTTTTGTTAATAGGAGTAATAATTATTCTTCTTTTTTTCATTGCAATCTATTTTCCTAACTTTCTTGATAATGTATTAGGAATTCCAGATCCAAAATGGTAATCAAAAAGTAATAACAGGCAACATTTACTATTAGAAAAAGAAGATTCGATAAAGACCAGTATTGATCTGAATAATATGTGTATTTAAAAGAAATTGGTATAATAATCCCATTTCAGTTGAGAAAAGACGATAAGAAAAAAGAAGATTAATTTTAGAATTATACTCTCAATCTTCTTCTTCTTCCTCTTCCTCCTCTTCTTCTTCAAACTCCTCCTCGTCAAGATTAAGATCATCGAGATCAATAGGTTCTGGAGGAGGTGTGGTGGCCATCGTGAAGCCAATCCAGGCAATTATAAATCCGATCATCAAAGTTGCTAAATAGACAGGTACCATGACTAGGTCTTCAACAGCCAAATTCAAAGGATTATACATGAAATCATGATCTGCTCCGATCCATGCCTGGATCGGTACATAATATGTGTATAAAATTAGGAAGATAATTGTTAGAATACAGATCCCATATCCATAAATCTTGTCTTTTGACATTATTCATTCATTCTCCAGTATTACTATTCTATTTTAACCGCATTCCTACTTGTACAGTGAGGAATTGAGGTTTATCAAGTGAAAAAGACATATGGGCTTTGTTTTTATAACTATTTATTTTTCTTTTGATTATATATTAGTGTTTTCTATTAATTCCTTTAACCAAGTGGAAGTCTAAACTGGGAAAATGGGGGTTTCTAAGAATAAAAAACATAGTCTTCACTAAAAAATAAATTTCTCTCTCTAAAAAAAATTCAGGAAGGTGTTTTCTACATAGAGAAATAGATTTATTAATGAAAAAGACACTTTAGACTGGGACTAGCTTTAATATATCCTATATCTATCTGACCTAGCAGTTCTTGTTATTTCCAAACCAGTACCTTCGTCAAAAATCACTACTGCGAAGAACCAAACCGTATCTCCGTGCTCAAAAACATCATAATCATAGCTGACACTAGCAAAACCTGAACCATCAATGGATGATGTTCCCATTAAAACTGCTGCAGAAGTTAGTTGGTTTGATGTATCTAAATAGAAAGACATCTTCGTATCAAGATAATCACAGCTTGGTTGCCAGGTCATCCATTCATTCTCCGTGACCGATGTGATCATCATAAGACGGGCAGAAATATTTATGGTTTGTTGAAGGTTTAAGATCTGATCACCATCATGTAGCTGATCGTCATTGCTATCATCAAATACGGTAGTATGATTCCAAGCAGGAAAAGAATTATATGGGCCATAATTTAGGTGATCCCAATCCGAGTCAATCAAGAGAGTGTTAGCTACTGCTGATAAGACAGGTACGTCTATAGGAGTACCTATAGGAAGTATATCTGACATAAATTTGAGGAGAGGATCAAAGCTGACCCATTCTACTCGTGAATCTATTGTAGGCGGATTTCCAGGAGTTATCTCTACGATGGGGATGAGAACTTCAGCCCATGCATGGAGCATCATATTTGT
>JAHQWW010000067.1 GCA_029856365.1 Candidatus Hodarchaeota archaeon | reverse complement strand
TAAGAAAAGCAATAGCAGAGGGACCAGTATCAAATAGGAGAATTAATTGAGATGAGTCAGTAAAATATGCTTTTACCAGAGCAGAGAATCCTCCCTCACCAAGAGTTCCGCTAGGTCCGGCAACATTTTCAACAAGTATTTGAATATCTAATTTATGAATGTGCAATTTATCACTTCATTCGATTATTCTCAATATTGATGGGAAATTCTTAAGGGCGCCTAGACTTTGAACTAAAAAGCATGTAACGAGGTAATAGATAACTATTTTTTGCATCACTACCCGAATGAATAATGAGACTGAAACATAAACTTCAGGAAAGAATGTTGTAATCAAAGATACTGCCCCATACATTACAATAATACAACTAAAAACTAAGAATACCAAATGATAAAATTTTGGTATAACTTCTATTTCTTTAAATAAATAATACATTGAGCTTGATACTACAAATGAGACAATAAAAGCTAGAAGAACTATCAAATTATGTAATAAAGGGAAAAGGTTAGCAGGGGTCATTGCAATACAACCAAATAAAGCAGCGTCTAAAATTCCTAGAGTAGAAAGGGTCTTCAATTTTCTGGGATTTTCAGTATTAATAACCCCAGGAATTGCTATAAAATAAGCTGCGAATGCAATACTAGCTACCATAAGAGTTATGAAAAAAAGAATGGCTGAACTTATATTTGGATTACCAAACGATTGAGTTCTTCCGAGATCACTAAAAAAATTCAGAAAGAAAGTGTATCCTGAACTATTCGGATTAATACGTGTTCCGCCTCCATAAATGAACATAGATAGAGAGGAAAGAAGAACAAATTGGAAGCAGCCAAAGATTGTAAATAAAAATGCCACATGTCTCCAATTTAATTGATTCAATCACATTCACCAAAACTATCCTCTGAGAAAGTGCACAATTAGCTCAACAATAAATAGTGAATAGTAACAAAGTCTGATCCTCTTTTTGTTTGGTGTTTTGATATAAATATTTAATTGATTTGTAAGTCTATTTAAGAAATTTAGACATCTCTAAACGGATATCATGTTTCTGAATGTCTTCATTGCTGTAACTAATTAAATCAAAGCCTGTTAATGAAAAACCACATTTCATATAAAATTTAATAGCATTATAATTTGAGCTTTGACATTCGAGAACCATTGCTCTGCATTTCCATTCCTTGGCTCTTGTTTCTGCGAACCCTATTAATTTTGTACCAATTCCTTGATGTTGAAATCTTTTATCTACATCAATATCCCAAATTCGGGCAGCATTATTCCATTCTTGCTTGCCAGCAACCAAATGACCAATTACTACTTCATCATTCATAATAACATAATATTCAGCGTTTTCTTTATATTTTTCAAAGAGATTTCCTTCAATAAACTTTGTGAATGTTGCGGGAAATGCCTTTAATGACCAGTCAAAAACCCATCCTTTGTTAGTTTCTTTTTGAATAACCCGAACATCATAATAATAATCCGATTGGTAAGTAAAAGTCACTTTCTTATTTTCGGGGAAGTCCTTGGCAAAAATTTGAATGATTTTCATTTATTTTCACAAGAACAGCCATTAAATAGCTTAATAAATATTCGGGATCGAATACTTCATAAGAGGTTCTATCAGAAACAAGAAGAGATCATGGAGTATCTGGTAGAAGCACAATAATTAGTTAAGAAATGGGAAAAGGAAGAATGAAGCCTATTTGATGTGAGACTTTTTTTGAACCGTAGAGCTGTTTGAAAATGGACAAAGAAGGAACTAAAAAGGGAATACGAAAAACTATAGAAAATTCTTCAAAGAAAATGTTTGAAGAATGGGAATTACTTGATAAAACAAACGAACCTAGCCAAAATACATTAGATTTTTTACAAAATATTGAAGAATTAGTCCAAAAGGACGTTAGTTTCAAGGAGGGCGAATTCAAGATTAAAAAATCTATCGAGAAATTGGTTCGGAAAAGAAAGGATATGGGTGAAATAACTGTAGGAAATACTGTCATTAAGAAAGTAGAAATTATTGATGACTATAAAGGATATGTTAGATCTCTACGATCAATTGCTTATTATCAATTAATACCAAGGATGGATGCTAGAAAGCCAATTGCACGTATACTTGAGTGGATCGTAAGTCACCATCCTCGTTGGGTGATCTGGTTTACCAGTCCAATAGCAAAGGGGATTCAAACTAGAACACAAGGGGAATATTTAGTTGTACATAATTTAAATGAAAAAGAATCAGAAGATTATGATTTACTTCTAAAATTCAAAAAATTCCCATGTTTTGGGAGAAGTGACGGGATTGATATCCTACTAGGTTATGAAAAAATTGACCAAGCAGTTAAATTTGTCGAAAAATTCTTACCTATTATCATGGTAAGAAATTTATATGGTGACCCTGACTTTTTACAATTCTTGCAGAACTACAAAAAAACAATGTTAGAATTAGTAGATTATTGACTCTTTTATCTTAAAAGAGCTACTAGAATATTTTGTTTTATTGGGGTGATTACATCAATAAATGAGTCTTTGCCAAGTCTTAAATTGATCTTCCAATTTTCAGGATATCATAACTTAATATTTTTTCCAAGAAATTTCCGATGTGTGGTGAAAAAATTCTTTTGGGATTTTTATATTGCCTTTTTCAAGCTAATTCACAATCTGATACGCGTGTTTGGTCGGTTATTAATTAGAATTAATCTGAAATCTTCTTTTGCTATACATTGATAGGGATCATCTCTTTCATTATTTCAACCACAATAATAAAACTTTTATTCTGTTTCTCCCATCATTTTTATGCTTTTAAGGAGAATTTTCTACCCCAAATGAATACAGGGGCATCCTAGAAATATTATTTGTGAAAATCTTGCAAAGAAACTCAAAGTCTAAGTGGTCAGAAGAAGAATTAGTGTCTTTTCAGAACAGATGGAGAGCTGTGACCATACCAGTCAATATCAAGATTGATACACATCACAATACTCTACACTTAGATCGTGTTCTAGCCATTCTTCGATCATCAGAAAAAATTGCAGTAACGAATTGTATTTGTCGAATAGATCTCCAGAATTGTGATTTTCCTCTGAAAGTATGCTTATCACTAAATGGAAGCGCAATAAAGAATGTGAGTAATGGTACAGCTGAATTCATCTCCAAAAATGAAGCAGAAAAGATTGTTTTAGAAACTCATCAAAAAGGACTTGTACACTTAGCCTTACATCGTCCAGAGGAAGATGAAAAGAATATCCAAGCAATTTGTAGTTGTTGTTCTTGTTGCTGTCATGCTCTTCAAGGACTTTTACTCATGAACATGGGAGAATTAGTAAAACCAAGTGAATATATTTCACAACATGATTTAGTAAAGTGCATCAATTGTGGAGAATGTACTTCTAATTGCCATTTTATGGCTAGAACACTAAATGAAAGAGGAGATATGACATTCAATCAAGCTCGTTGCTTTGGCTGCGGTCTTTGTGTCACCAGCTGTCCTGAAGAAGCAATAACAATGATTAAACGTATCTTAGTATGAATTCATTGTTAAATAGTTAAAGATTCCGATTATTGAGAGAATTAAACATGAGTAAACAAAAGATTGTAATTATTAAAGGTAGTCCAAGGAAGAAGGGTAACAGTTGTGCTTTAGCAGAATCTTTAGTAAAAGGAGCCAAAGATAATGGTGCACATGTGGAGGAATTTTTTCTTCAAGATATGGATATAAGACCTTGTAATGCGTGCAATGTATGTATCAATCAACCTAAAAAAGGCTGTATTATTGATGACGATATGCAAGAGATTTATGTTTCTCTTCGTTCTGGTGATTCGATTGTTATTGCCAGCCCAATATATTGGTTTAATATTAGTGCACAAACAAAATTATTTATTGACCGATTGTATGGTCTAATTGAACCTAATAGACATGTTTTGAAAGATAAAAGGATTGGCATAATTCTAACCTATGGGGACACAAATCAACATTCTTCTGGAGCTATACACGCGATAAATTCATTTAAAGATACGTTCAGATATATTGGTGCTGAAATAACAGAAATTATTCATGGAAGCGCAATGGATGCTGGTGAAATAAGCCAAAATCAGAAATTAATGGACAACGCTTATCAGCTTGGAAAAAAGTTAAGTCTTGGAAAATGAAACAGATTGTTTGAGGAATTGGACAGATTAAATCTATTTTCTCATTTTATCAAGAATTTTTTTTGTCCAGATCATTATGGGATTTCTAGAACACGGTTGTTTGAATACTTTATGAATTCTAAACATTGTATCCAAAGCTTTCTCTTCTGTGTTCCAGAATGATGCTAGTGTTTCCGTAAGATCCCATGCTTCAGCTGCAGAAGATGCTGAGATGAATGCACAATTATCCATCTTTCTATCATCAAGAAAGACTGTATATTTTGCGCAATAAAGCCTTTCAACCAATCCATTGTTAGACATAATTCATTCCTTAACAAGTTATTGATTTAGTAATTCTTAAACACTCACATGACTCAGAGAACATACAATAGGATTTTGGTTGTTTAAGGCTCGACCTCTTTTATAAAACTGTGCTTTGAAACAAATTCCATTAATGATCAGTTTTTATGAGAAAAGGTCCGTCGTGTTATTAGTAGTTAAATGTTGTTCAGAGGGATATTCTTTTCTAATTTTTTTCATATGAAGTCCTAATCCAGATATATTACAACACTCAGAACCTGAAGCTTAACTAATTGAGAATACATATAAACAAGAGTTTTGATATCTTAATGAAATCATAACTCATCTAGTTTCCTTATAAGGTGAAATACTTGTTTACCAGAGCATTAACGCAGAAAGAACAGCAAATATTATTGAGAATTCAGGAATTCGTGAAACGTTGCCATGCAAAAAGTGATTCGCACGATTATTCACATGTTTTTATGGTAACACGGACTGCAATCCAAATTAGTAAGAATATCGACGATCCAGTAGACCCATTTATCGTAATTGCAGGATCTCTCCTCCATGATATTGGTAAGACGACAAATGATTTTGCAGGTTTTCATGGATTATTCGGAGGAAGTATCGCCGAAGAATTCTTAGAGGGGTTAGAAATAGAGAATTCTACAAATGAAAAAATTTGTCGTGTGGTAGTGAGGCATACTCCTACATCAGGTATCCCTCCTGAGACTCCAGAAGAAAAGGTAGTATATGACGCCGACACATTAGACCGTTTAGGATTGATGGGTTTACTCCGAGGATTCATCGGAAAAGAGGGGTCCATGCAGGAAATTCTTGAAAAATATATGACTCGACGGCAACTCGATTATGACAAATTAAATTACGAGTATTCACGCGAACTAGGCATGATGGGGGCTCAAGAGTTAGAGGGATTTTCCCATGTCATTCAAAAGCGGCTCGATGACCGGATGAGCAGTATTGAGCGTATGTTTGAAAAGGAAGGATTATTAGAAAAAAAATCAGTTGAAATAACAGATAAAAAAAAGAGTAAAAAGAAAAAGTAAACCCATGATACTTTATTTGTGACAACAAATGGGTTATTCTTGTATAAGTTTTAATTTTTCATAGAGATATGAAAATGACTGGAAAGATCGTAGATAAGAGAAAACGAGTTACACCAAGTATTATTAGGAGTCTAGCCATTTTCATTTTATTCTATATGATATTATTGTTATTTCTAACTTTTATTACGAATGGTCAAATATTGAAAGCATAGAAAAAATTCAAGGTAGGATAGGCCATTATTTATAGAATTGAACGATTTTTGAAAATGAATAGAAAAGAAAGGGTATAATGGTGGTGGAGCTAAACTACCTTTTTAAAAGAAGTTCCCCTATCATTACTTTACCAAACTTTAAGGAGTAGAGAAATGAAAACATGTCCATCTTGTAATGCGATAATAAAAGCAACTGCAAAATTCTGTTCGAGATGTGGCCAAAAACTACAACAAGATACATTTGTACGACTAAATTCACAAAAACTAATTGATATTAAATTTACCAAAGAACGACCATCATTGGAACGTGCCGTACAAAGATTCGATAGAATTTTTACTGATCAGACCTTACAACCAATAAGTAATAAGGAGATGTGGGAGAATAAGAAGGCTTGGTATTCAAACCAAAAAAAGAGATTTTTCGAGAGAAATATTTCAAATGAACTGTTTTATACTCAGTTGAAGAGTTTGAATGAGTATTTACAAACAACTGTTAAGATTCCAGATGACAGATTAGGATTGGACTCTGAAACCCATATCACATCCAAGTTTACAGAGGAGAAATTCCCCAATAATCTTACTAAGAAACAGTATGATGGAGGAGTACAACACTGTTGGACATGTGGGAAGATACTTACAAAAGGATCACCATATCTAAATTTCTGCTCAAAAACTTGTGAGAGGGATTATAACCCATACGAAATTCAACAGAAGGAAATACCCTCTTATATTCCCAAACCTGTGGAGGTATCGAAAAACATTAAATTGAATCAAATGAAATCAGAAATAGAATACAAATTGAAAGATCAAGAGCTAACCATTCCTTCCAACCACTTATTATCAGAAACTTCACAAGAATCTATTGAACCAAGTATTGCAGCGGAAATCAAATCGTTTGAGGATGCAATTGATATAACAGCACCTTCAGAACTAGTGAGTGAGGAAATACAATCATTATTTTCATCCATTCAATATCAAGTTCAAGAGTTACTCTTTGATCAGGGCGATACTGGGCCTTTTGTACGCATCATTCCCTATTCAGGATCTCTTAAGGAAATCAAGGTAGATTTTGATCAGAGTCAAATAATAATGAGTGGCTGTTTGAAACGTCAGAACCTGCCAATTGTAAATCTTGAACTGAAAATTAATGGGGAACCAGGACAGCCATCATGGGAAGATCCTTGGCATAAAATCACCTTGACTGGGGATGAAAGTATCATCAAGCGGATTAAATTGCGAAGTGAGATAGCGGATCGATTAATTTCATTAGGGACAGCATTTATCAAGGTTGAGTCAGAGATTCAAGGGGAAATCTGCATCTTATTATCTTGTAACGAGACTCAGGAGGCAGTAAAGCTTGCTTACTCACTGATCAGAGACCTTCAATCATTCTTCGAAATTTCTTTCTACTGACCCTTACCAATTACCTACAACAATTGCCTTAGTCTTTCGAAATCCCACCTGCTGCCAGAAAGGAATACTGTCTTCCATAACTGTTGCTGAAGTCGTTGGTGCTCCCAACTGTGTGAAGATGTTGACAATTTCCGTAACTAGGGCTGTTCCAACCCCTTGTCTTTGATACATTGGATGAACTGAAAGTTGATGGATCATTGCTCTTGATCCATCATATACTCCCCTGATCACTCCTTTAATTTCCCCCTCAATTTCACACACAAGAAAGACTGCTGCGTCACATAATTTGATTCTCATCATTGCTTCTGGTCCGTCAACCTCGGGCATATCATATTGATTATTAAGTTTCAAGATCTCAACGACTTCTTCAATGTCATGAAGTTGAAAATTCCTAATCAACATTTAGTAATCACTTCAATAATTTTACCTTCAATTGGTAGAGATAATAAGCAACTAAAAAAGGATAATCAGCAGCTTTATTGAATATTAAGATAATTTCCTAGCCTAGTTAGGGATAAATTGACCTAATGTGCAATTCTCCTTTAATCTTAACTTATTCCTTCAAAAGTCCCCCCAATGCACTCTTTCTTTGATATTAAAAGAATTAAAATGAAAAAATTCTTTTTTCAAAATATAATGAAGGTTTATCTTCTTAATATTGCTAGTTCTTTCTGTATTTCTTCAATTAATTTATCATAAGGACAGAAAAGGTACAAATTGATATTGTCGATATCTTGGAGATCATCAATATTGAAACGAGATCCCTTATCAATTAATTGAGATAATCCTGTGGGAATAATGTACACAATACCAATATAGAGTAAAATGTCATTATTTATGTTCAGTTCTCCTGAAAAATCATTTTAATTAGTTATATATAATCACTGTATGTACGAGTCTTCTATCCTCCTTCACGAGTTATTTCTTAACTGAGAAAAAGATCAGGGGAAAATTTTATTTAGTAATCAAATATGTTTGGCGTGGAGGTTTCATAATGGTTGGTAATAATGAAATAATATCACTTTTCTCTCAGTTCTCCCAAATCGATCAAATTGGAATTGTTGTAAGGGATATGGAAGCAACCATGAAGTTCTACAGGTCATTCGGACTAGAACCCTTTCTAACTTTGGAATCAGCGATAAATACTGCTAAACTGAAGATTGGATTATTCCAATTAGGGGATGTGCAGCTAGAATTAATTCAGGTTCTTGAGGGAAAGACTATTCATTCTAAATTTCTCGAAGAAAGGGGTGAGGGAGTTCACCATTTAGGGCATATAGTCGTGGATTTGGAAAAAGAGTTAATAAAACTGGAGAAGGGGGGAATCAAAGTGTTGGAAAGGGGTATGGTTCATGATATGGTTAAATTCGCTTATCTGGACACTGAAGAAACTTTAGGAGTAATTTTGGAGCTTATTCAATTAGTTATTTAAGCTCTATTAAATTGACAAAGGAGGGATGTTCTTAAAAGATTTTAATTCTTCATATTTGCAGTTCATTTACTGTCATAAACTCATTATATTTGAGAACACGCTCAAAAACTTCATTCAAGATCATTTCATTCCTTATATTTGAAAAGGGTGAGATAAAATAAGATTTTTTCAACACTAAATAGATTATTTATTAGAATATTTCTTACCAAAACGCTAACAGAAATAACCTTGGGTCTTACTAATACCAAATGGCCAACACTTCCGTTGGTTTTTGATTCGAACTTCATTATATAATTCTAAAGCAATCTTCTGAGACCTAGCTTTCTTTTTCCGCTTCATAATTTTCCAACATAAGTTACTTCTATCTAGCACTTTTCACGGATTCCTCTCCTAAGTATGAATTTTAACTCCCTTCTCCCATAATTTTTCAAGAATCTTCTCAGATTTTACATCAAGTTGATTAAATTCAACATCTAAATACTGGAGATTAACAAGATTTAGAAGCTCTAATGGTAGAGAATTTATTCGATTATCACGTACGATAAGCTCTTGAAGATTTGTAAGATTTCCAATGGTATTGGGAAGAGAAATTAAATTATTAGACTTTAAAAGTAGAACGCGTAGTGATTTGAGGTTTCCTAACGAATCTGGTAATGAAACTAATTGATTATGATATAGATCAAGAAACCAGAGGTTCTTGAGTGAACCAATAGAATTTGGTAGAATTTTCACCTGGTTGTCTCTTAAACTGAGCTTTTCTAGAATAAAGAGATTACCAATGTGTTTTGGTAAGACTGTTATTAGATTATCAGAGATATTTAATTCCACTAATTTCGTGAATTTTACCAAGAAGGGGAGTGTTTTTAATTTGTTATGTTCTAACTCTAAAAATCTCAAATTTGCTAAATTTCCAAGTGTCTTAGGAAGTGAAGATATATAATTAAAACTTAAAACAAGTGTTTCAAGATGATTCAAGGATCCTAAGCTCTCTGGTACTGATATTAAACGGTTGGTATCCAATTTTAATGTTTTTAAGTTTGAAAATTCACTTATAGTATCAGGTATTGACACTAATTCATTATTGCTCAATATCAGTTGCTTTAGTTCATCACACTGGTTAATTTTCGGGAATTCCTTCAATTGTTTTCCAGATAAATTAAACTCCAATTTTTATCGGGTTCCAACTTTGTTAGTGATTAAGGGATACTTAAGATAATTGAGGATTTGAATGCTATCCTGAGTATTTTAGTTGTTCAAGAGTTATCCAGATAGAGCTAATAAGTTCCTGTGGTATGTTCTGAAGATATTCAACCAAAGAATGTGAGCCATGTGAAAGTTAAAAGCTTATTTTCATGAGAAAGATAATTTAAAATATATCAAAATAACACCAAAGACTACAACCTTGAGAATCTCAAGTGATTTAATACGAGATATTGGGATTTCACAATCTAGTCCATATCTTCCCTAATTTTCCTTTGAATTTGATTGATTTCTTTTTTAAAAACATTTCTTTCCATTTGTTTAGGAGTGTAGAAAAGGACCACACAATGGGTTGGGATTTTTATGGCATTCAATTGTATACCCTTGAAATTAATTATACTAGTTGTATGTTCTTGATTGATTTTATTTTCTAGATTTAATATTTCCCGATAAATGCGTGTGACTTGCGGTAAATGAGAATTTATTTTTGGAATGACAATTTTTGTAAAGACAGGAAGTAATAGTTTAGTTTCATAAATGATGTAGTTTTCTATACTCGATTCTCTCATAATATTGATGAGTCTATCTAAACTGGAGACATCAATTGCAATCATGGCAGTGTACTGATTCTTGACAGTGTCACGAAATGATTCAAAATCAGTCCGATTAACAACGGTTTTTTTGTATAATTCATAAGTAAACATGAGCTCGAACTTTAAAACAATACTTCGAAGGAAATCCTGAAGTTCTGGATTATGACCCTCAAAACCAAATAAAATCCCATAAGTCAAGACGCCCTCATATAACAAAAGTCGATATTCTCTATATCGGATAACAGTAACAGATTCTCCTCGTGTTTCTTTTAAAGCATTTAATACTGCCGAGATAAGACCAGCTTGAATGTCAATATCTGTATCTATTTCCGAGAGAAAATCACCTGAAAAGGAATGAGAAAAGACGAGTATACCAGTTTTTGTAATGATATTTATTCCAAACATTCGTAGCCAAGATCCGTAATCATTATTTTAGTACAGAATAAATGTCTAAAGGAGTGAGTTTGGTTGTTTAATGCAGAACTCGACTATAACAATCTTCTTACGGCTCTTCTATTTCTACCAAAATTGAGAAAAGATTTAAAATTTAAGATTATCATAGGAATATTTTTACATAAAATGAGGACATATAAAAATTAAATTTATCAACAAATCAATCATACTTCAGTAATAATTATAACGCTAGTGTTACTTAAAGCGCCAAGTAGTAAAAACCTGTCGATTTTTTTTGAATATATACTCGCTGTGAATAACTTTTTGCATAAAATCTGTGAGATGCCGTACTCAACATCCTTTTAAAATTATTGATTGGTCTAAAAAACAATTAAATAAGTTAAAAAGTATAAATAATTCCTGAATCATCTAAGGAAAGATGTAGGAAATCATTTACCTGTAAGAAGGAGATAGAAATGCACGATAAATCAACTAAAGAACCGATTGTAAGGATAATAAAGGAACAAGATCTCGAGAGAATCATTGAAATCGACAACAAGGTTCTTGGAGAGAGACGATCAGACTATTGGGAAACAAAACTTAAAACAATCACGAAATCGCCCCTTCTCTCACTTGTTGCGGAAATGGAAGGTATAATTGTCGGTTTCATTTTTGGTGAAGCAAGTGGTTGGGAATATGGAGTACCAGAGAACGTTGGGTGGATTGATACAATTGGAGTAGATCCTAATTACCAAAAGAAAGGTATTGGGAGACTTCTTATTAAAGAACTGCTAAACTACATGAAAAAAGTAGGTGTTGATACTGTCTATACATATGTAAATTGGCGAGATTGGGATTTACTCAGATTCTTCGATGCTATGGGGTTCAACAGAGGGGATATGATAAATCTCAAGTTTAAAATTAAAGATTGATTTTCTTATTTGGGTTTCATAGCCACTGTAATAAAATCATTCATCAAGATAACCACAAATAGGAACCTGAAAGTCAGCAATATTAACCTCCTCACTAGTAGAATCACCATCAAAGGAGAAGCGAATGCTTAGGTTAGCTACTGGGATTCCATTTCTAAGATATAACATAAAAAAAATTAGCCATTAAAAGAGTAGGAGTTCTTTTGGAATGTTTTTGATGAAAATTGACTACACTTATTTGAGGAATGATATTATTTATTTGGCTGGTAGTGATATCGAAAAATAAACCCTTCAGAAAAGTTTTATCTAGATTCTTCTTGAGGGTAATTCCGTAATCTTTTTATTGGAATGATTATGAACAAACTTGAAAGTTCATATGAACGTTCATATGTTATAGTTAATTCTATCTCAGATTTTATCGAATTTAACTGTAATTATAGGATTGTAGTGTGGAATAATAATGTCTAATCCTCAGGCTCCATGGTTCCAGATGAATTCCAATCAGAAACGTGAGGAAATAATCAGAAGACGTCTTTATAATGAATCATTTGCCCAAATAGCCGAATCACTCCTTGGTAGTGCGAAAAACAAATCAACAATTTGGTCTTGGGCGAAGAGAAATATGGAAACAATAGAAATATACCCCCAAATGGGGAAGCTTTCATCAGAACCTTATGGTCAGTTTTCAGAGATTCAACAATGGATTATGTTTGATATTCTCTCATCATTATTCCCACGCTTGGACGCTTTATCAGAACATTTGTTAATTGAGATTCAGAAGATTCATGCGGAACAAAAAGAGAAATTTTTGACAACAGCAGGATTTTTAGACAATCTTGAAGAGAGGGTCATGGGAGCTATCAATCGTGTATCTAGACCTATTGTATCCTCAACATCACAACGACCACCACCTATACCTGGTAAAGAATTTGCCTCTGGTGCTCCACCCCCACCCCTATCACCTGATTCTACTTTACCTATCCAAGTTGGTGTTCCTCCTGGATCAATGGGAGAATTACGTACTGATTTTGAGGAAATGGGTATGGAAGAAATTCAAACTCTTCCTCAAGACTTTTTAGAAGCTCTAACACCTTCTGACAGGAATAGACTGCAGAATCGTGTGAAAGAACTGAAAATGATTGAAAAAATGAGTCCAGAGGAAAGAGAAAATTATTTACAGAAGAAAAAAGAAGAAAAAGAGCGAACAGAAGCAGCAGAAGGCCTTGGAGGTTCACTAACTGCAATGCTTGATGACTCAGACTCTCTTTTCTCTCGAATGCGTCGTGCTGCAGATGAGTCTCAAGTTTCAGGAACGGGAACGTTTGGCAAATTTACAACGGATTATACATATTTTTATTGTTTTGCTTGTGGTAAGATGAACCGCTCAGAAGATAGTGACTTATCCTATTGCAAATACTGTAATTCTGGACTAGAACAATTAGTATTAAATGAAGAAAAATCAAATTATACTTACTGGGAATGTTTATCAGCTAAAAATCGGGAGTATGTTGACTTAAATTATACTCGAGGAACACAAATTGTTGTTCATTCACGTTGGAAAGTACCAACTGGGGAACCACTAGATACACAAAAGTGCGAACCTGAAAATGTTCGTGAGATAACAAGTGCAGTCCTTGTAAAAGCGGATCCTGATAAACAATTTTCACATTATCTAACCTTGTTTAGATTATATGGGCAATTAAATCTACAAGGAGATTTGGGAACCTATCTAGGAGAACTATCAGAAGAAATTCAAAAACTAATTGATCTTAACTCGAAGGAAGCAACTGTTTCCCAAGCAACTATTATTATTGAGAAAATTTTATTCCTTCTAGAGTGGTTAGATGCAAGAGGAGTCGTTGAAGTTATCCCTGATTCAAGAGAGGTCAAGATTCAGGTTGGAAACTTAAAACAAGATCTACAACACCTGACAAACCCAGATTCACCTCAAGAATTAAAGAAAACCAATGAGGTAGGGTATGTAACGGGAAAAATGGATCAAATACTAAATCGATTTACCACTGTTCTCACCCGATTAGAACAGGAGCTGTTAATTCCCTCAAATTGGAAATGTGGTGAGTGTGAGAACACTTTTGAAGTTAAAGATCGTCATAATATCCCAGAGCGATGTGGTTCCTGTGGTAAGATTATCACAAAATTGGTACCAGTAAAATAAAAACTTGAAATATTGAGGCAAAGTAAATGAAATTGGTAAGGCCGAATAGAATCACTCTAGTAGCGTTTAATCTCTCTTTATTTTTACTCTTAACTGGAGTTCTCTCCCTTGGCTTTACATATGTAATTTTTCCAAAGCTTGTACCTGGGTACGGCGGAGGTGAGCCTTTTTTACTGACAAGCTATAATAACTATACTGATACATTTCCTTGGTTCTCTGATTCGAAACTCCATTTGACAATTAAAGCAAACAACACGATACAGATCAATATCGATGGAGAAAATGTCTATAATGGAACTTATTATAAGTTATCAATAGATCCTGATGAGTATATCCTGATCATGTTGAAATCAAGTTCTCCTGTAGCAGGAAGGTTCGAAGCATGGCAGGAGCCACCATGGGTAATGCAACTTAGTGCTATTGGTTTATTATTTGCTGGTTTAATAACAATTAGTCTATCCATTGCATACTGGATTAAGTTGGGAAAAAATTAACCTAGAGAAATGTAAAAATTTATAGTAAAGAAGGATTTTCAAATACCGAAAAATTCAGTCCTAATTGCGGAGTAAAAGTTGATATAGGAATCAGACAACCACTCAAGGAAAACTCGTTGAAACAACTCAAGAAAGCTAGTTATTGGTTTTGATTTTCTCATTGATAGCAATTATCAAGATTCGGAGAAAAAAAAGAATATTTAGTAGATTTTTTCTAAGACCCCTATCCATAATAAGGTTATGGAGTGTGTGATTCGTCTTTTCCACGTTTTAACCTTAAATTCATCTTGGAATTGAAAACTGATGTGTTTGTAACATTTAAAAGATCAAAACCAGCGAAATTAAGTGTTGGGGAGCGAATCCTTGTTAAACTTAGAAGTGAATGTTACATCCAAAAAGGAGACTAAGTTACGTTAGTAGAAGGGAGGATATGTAAACTTAAATACAAAATTGCTACTGTGGGAGAATTAACAATACTAGATTCAATTTACCTTGAGTCATATATGCTCTATAATGAAGCATTGGGTTTTAGTTTTAATTTTTAACAGTATAATGTGAATATGTTAATAAGCTCTAGAAATACATAGACTTGAAAGAAGAGATGAATACTGTGGACACTGAAGCTCTGAAAGAAACATCATTAATCATCTTTGATGCCATTTTCTCCAATCGGGATGAGGTGGAATTGAAGGGACAACTCTATCCTATTCGCCAAACAAAATCAGGCTTACGAAATCTGACCTATTCAGATATCTGGTTCATTGAACAGAATCCACACAAAGATTCTCGGCATGCCCATATGGCACGTGAAGGCCACAAGATTTTATGGGGATTGAGTAAACGAACTTATGTTTTACGAGTCATTGATGGAAAATTCACACTTCTAAAACCGATAAAATAAAGAGCATTTTTTCCTTTTAGTAGTTGATTAAATCTTTTCTTATTTTCTTCTAAACAAACTTGGGGACACAAATCTCCGAATAAAATCTAAAATATTAAGCTAGGTGCATTTGATGAGAGTAAAGAATGGCTATTTTTTCAATTAATTAGTAGTAATGCTATTTAACAAGTTTAAGCACAAATCCCAAGTTCTTGATTGATAATACAAACAGTGTCAAGACTCTTCTTACGGATACACCAACTATCTGATTTGATCGGAGGTGAGTTTCCCGTTCCTCGCTAGAATCGGCCGATCTGCAAGATCCGATTTTTTCAAGAACATCAATATTCCTGCAGTAATTATCGAATAATTCAATACATATCTCACTAGGTCAAATGAGGAAAGGACAGCTATCCATTCCCAAAGATCTATTGTTCTTCCTGTGGGAAAAATAATGTCTAGAATAATAGAGGTAATCGAGGACGTAATTATATCAAAGATAAATGCACCAACGAAACTCAAAAAGATGATTCTCACGTGAGACACAGACTTTTGCGCGAGGAATAAATCTATGCAAACCAGCCCCATAACAATAAAGCTTATTATGCCTAAAATGCTGGAAAAAAAGGGATTCAGATAATATATATACAAATTCTGAACAATAACTATTCCTAGGTTTATGAGTGCAGGAATTCCCTTCATTTGAAATTGGCAGTAAAATTTATCATAATAGAAATAAAGAAAACTTGTCGCAACTCTAGATCCTACATCTAACACAAAAACCGACCCACTAATAGTAATCCATTCTCCATTTATCGATGGAATACTTATTGCGAAATAATAATTGCTCCCAACAGGAACTAACCAACTCATTCCTGTAAAGTGAACCCAAACAATCAATACACTTTCTAAGAAAAGCAGGAATTGTGAGACAAGTAAAATCTCAAAAAAGATAAGGAAGCGACCATACAACAATTTGTTAGGGGAAAACTGAAAAGGATCTTGTTTTAAATAGAGCTCCTTTACCTTCTCGTGGTGTACAATCACGATAAAAACTATTGTTGAAAAAAACATCGCGATTTTAATAATAGCAAAGGTCACCACAGCTTGAGGAAAAGCCATAGGGACACAATTCTAAGTGGAAATAAAAATACTTTCATCTTCACGAATGAGCCATCGTTATCAAAGCAAATAATTACAAAAAATTCTGTTTCTCGTCTTCAGATCGCAAAATCTTTCGTCTTATTGATTTCTATCCTCTTTTTTTGGAAAAAAATGTTATTTATAAACCGGGCTAGAGAATTTATCCGTATATTAGTGTAGAAGTATTTGAAAAAGATCTTAAATTCGCTCTTTGTTTTCAACATATATATTTAGATTATCATTAAGTCCCTCATTCCTTAAACCTATAATTTCTGTTTCCTAATGACAATTATCAGGGCAAGGAGAATAATAATAAGAAAGATTATTCCCCAGTAATTAAGCTTTAGAACTGAAACAACTAGCTTTTCAACACCTGATATGGGATTTGTTTTCACAAG
Organism: Candidatus Hodarchaeota archaeon; assembly: GCA_029856365.1. Lineage (GTDB taxonomy): Archaea > Asgardarchaeota > Heimdallarchaeia > Hodarchaeales > Hodarchaeaceae > Hodarchaeum. The sequence goes on along the minus strand of JAHQWW010000067.1, from coordinate 4,215 downwards.
CCACATGTCACCTTCACCCATGTCAGAAGCTTCAGATATTCCAGCTATTGCAAAACCACCATCAGCAGTCTGGAGAAGGGAATAAGCAAGCTCTGGTTCTTTTTCGCCATAGATTTGCTCCCATTCAACTCCTCCCTTTACATCCATCTTTATGAGTAGTAAATCGGGATGACCAGTATTATATGAATTTGTGTAGCCTGCAAAAGCAAAACCACCATCAACAGTTTGGATAATATCATGAGTACACTCATCAGCTGATCCTCCATAAGTTTCACTCCATATTACGCTTCCATATACATCCGTTTTGACGATCAATATATCTGATTCAAGTGAAAATTGTATTTGACTAATACCCGCTAATATAAAGCCCTCGTCAGTGGTTTGGATAAGTGAATATGCAGTTTCATCCATTGTGCCTTGATAAGTCTGATTCCATTGTATTTGACCCATGAAATCAGTTTTGACTAACCATATTTCCGAATTGAAGTCACTAGAGACAGTAGTTCTTCCTGCTAGTGCAAATCCCCCGTCTAAAGTTTGAATAATTGTGTAAATTCGTTCATCTTTTTCACCTTTATAGGTCTGGTTCCATTGAATGTTGCCACTAGCATCGAGTTTAACTATCCACATGTCACCTCCTCCATTCCCTAGCGCAACAAAGTCTATCCAATCAATAGTAAATCCTGCTAGTGCAAACCCCCCATCTGTAGTGTGAATTAAGGATCGGACGAAATCAAGTCGTGGTCCCCCATAAGTCTTATTCCACAATACCAGCCCATTGGCATCAGTTTTAACCAACCAAACGTCCTCATTACCAATATCATATGAATTAGTGGAACAAGCTAACAAATAACCATTATCTTCGGTTTGGATTACAGAACGAGCCTCCTCATTTTGTGAGCTTCCATAAGTTTTATTCCACAACACCAACCCATTTGTATCAGTCTTTACCAACCAAACATCTTTATTTCCAGCACCATAAGACCGTGTAAATCCAGCTAAGGCAAACCCTCCATCAGATGTTTGAATTAAAGAGAAAGCTCCATCACGTTTTATTCCCCCAAATGTTTTTTGATATATTATATCCTGTTCTGTAACTGTGACATTAAGCACCAGGGATGTAAAAGAAAAATCAATTATTACTAAAATGATAATCATCTTTATTATAATACTGTCTTTCATCAGATACCCCATGGCTTAAGAATAAAAGTACATTCTACAAATTGTTAATTATCAACAGAATATTATAAGGGCCTAGCATTGAACATGTGAAATGAATAAAAGAAACCTATATAATTTGTCTATACACTTAAAGTTTTTAGCTCTGGTAATATCTTATCTTACATCATCTTCTAGCAAGTAATTTTTAGGTAGAAAAACCAATTGGAGATAATTGAAGTAAACGAACGTCTTTCGATCGATGCAACCAAAACTTTAGCTATCAGTTTCTCTAATGATTCTATTCTTATTTCGATTTTAAACAGTTTTTCCTAATCTATTTGGCAAATGATCGGTGGTAAAAATCTATAATAGATAAAAACAGAATTCTATAAACATAATTTCACAAATTATTAATATGCCTCTAAAGTAAAGTTTTAAAATTTTCGAGTTGATGATAAGTTGATGATGACACTAATTACTAACTAACTTTCTGGAAATAAGAATTGTGAAACAGAAACTTAATCTAACTTTAGGCATGCTACTAATTTTAAGCATAATAACAATTTTTATTGTATCTTCTAGTGTAACAACTCCGATCTCTCCAAAAACTACTTCTGGGGAATTAAAAAACCAAAATAAATTTATCTGGGAAACATGTGGTTGTCCAAGGTATATAGATCCAATAGATCCTGCGACTAATTACGAATCTTATGGTAATACCATCATTGAGTTTATTTATGAAGGTTTAATCGGTTATAAGGGAAACTCTGTGGCAGAAATCGAAGGAAAACTTGCCACATCGTGGATTATTTCTCCAGACGGTTTGAAATACTTTTTTAACCTGAAAAATAACGTCACCTTCCATGATGGTGTTGTTTTCAACGCTTATATTATGAAATACTCTATTGATCGGGCAATCCTTATGGCTGATCCATATGGACCATCTTGGATGTTGGCCCAAGTAATCAGGGGGGGCGCCGCTTATATGGCTTATGATAATCCTAATGTCACTGAAGCACTAGCTTACCTCGATGCCGGTGGTGTTGTTGTAGTAGACGAATTCACTCTCGCGATCATTCTCGATTTTGCTTACTCCCCTTTTATCCATACATTAGCTTATACAGTTGCTTCTGCAGTTTCTCCAAGAGCTGTTATTGAAAACGAACCAAGCGTTTATAATACAAATGTAAAAGACCATGATTTTGGTATGGTTCCACTCGATGAATGGTTTGAAGATCTAACAGATTTAACAAAGTTAGGGCTCAAAAGGGACATTGATCCTAAAAATTCTGGTGTTGTACCTGGATCTTATCCTCAAGGCCCAGCTGGTCACGTTTGGATGGGAAAAAATGCTGTAGGTTCTGGACCATACATACTCAAATCTTTAAACAAAGATACTGTACTCTTGAAGAAAAATACAAATTGGTGGGGATCCTTTGCTTCCCATGCGGTAGATGTGATTGAAATTAAGACTGTATCTGATGATGAAAGACGTATCCAAGACCTTAAAAGTGGGGATGCTGATATGGCATTTATAGGGCATTTAGATGCTTCCAAAGTTATCAAATCAACTGGTGAATCAATTTTTGAGGGTGTGAATGCTTATACAACATCAATGTTCCAAAATTCTTTTCTTTGTATGAATATGAGAGAATCTTTGTCTAATGAGTTTCTTTCAGAATCTGTAGCCTCCACTTATAATGCAAGCGAACATTTTCGTTATGCCTCAAATCATGAAACTGCAAGTCCTAATAATCCATTTACAGCTTTACTCTTCCGAAAAGCCATTGTAACCGCATTTGATTACACTACTTATATTAATCAAGGGGTTACTGGAATTTCGGAACAAATGGAGGGGATTATCCCGAAAAATATGTTTGGGCATCATGATCTTCTAATAGAAAATGGAAATCTTCCCACGTATAACTTAGAGGTTGCAAGAGCTCTCTTCAAAACGGTTGGTTGGAAAGGAACAATCAAAATTAGTTACAGTGCAGAGTCTGATGTAAGTGCCTTGGCATTTCAATTGTTAGCTAAGTCTATTGTATTGTGTGACGTGGGTATTGAAGTTTTATTACAACCAATGGATCCAGTTAATTATGATAAAGCACTTATGACTATGGAGATGCCAATGTACTACAATGGCTGGGTAGCTGACTATGCTGACCCAGATAATTTCGTTACTCCATATTTACATGGAAGATATGGATTTTTTTCTACTCAATTAAAAATAAACGATATTCAATTGAATAACTTGATCGAAAAAGCTGTTATTGAACAGAATATTGATACTAGACAACAACTGTATTATGACATCGAAGAACTAGCAGCTAAAGACTGTTTTTACGTTTATCTTAGTCAAAACCACAGGATAACAGTTGTCCGAGATTGGATACAAAACATTGAGGAAAGTGGCTCATTAAATCCAATGAGTTCGGCACCAAAGTTACAATATTGTAACAAAATATATTCCTCTTATGATAAGGATGGGGATGGAATGCCCGATCTCTGGGAAATCCAAATGGGTCTTAATGCAAGCGACGCCAGTGATGCCTCAGACGACATAGACGCAGATTGGGTTCTCAATATTGATGAATATAGAGGAGGAAGTGATCCCCGTGACTTTTGGAGTATCCCCCTTTTCTGTTTTAGCATTTTTCATATGGGATTGGTAGTAATTCTGTGTATCTTTCCACTAGTCATTGGAGCACTTAGATTTCAGAAAGAAAAGCAAAAAAGAGGATTAATAGCTCTCTTAAAAGCACCAGATTATTCTACCGCGCTGAAAATTCAAAAATTCGGTTTTTCTGATTACATAACTTTGGTACAAACTGAAACGCAGGCAAAAACACAAATTGAGATAGGTCATACTTTATTCCTTCAAGGAAAATTCTTTAATGCAATCCATCAGTATGAAGAAGCGCTTGATGTCTTTGAACTCCTAGAAAGAGAAGAATTAGTTGCTGAAACACTATTTAGAATTGCTCAAGTCCAAAAAGAGATCCAAACATTAAATCGAGACAGTTGTATCTTTCAACGTTTTCCTCGCACATT
>JAHQWW010000066.1 GCA_029856365.1 Candidatus Hodarchaeota archaeon | reverse complement strand
GTTCAGCAGACTTTAAAACTTATGAACATATCCAAAGTTAAGTTAAGATTTTCAAAAGAGGGACATGAGAAGCTCTTTTTATCTGAATTCTCAAAAATAATACCTGTGACAGTAATTCCAAGGTTCGCATGTCTTATGATTAAAATAAAGAAATCATGTAATGCTAGGAAAAGTATCTTGATAAAGTATTTAGTCTAATAAATAAGAAAACACAGTGATCTCAAAAAGGAGTTATAAAAGAAGAGAAAAGAAAAAGTTAGAACCTGAAAAAATTGAGGGGAAGACCAGAAGATGTCTGGATTGCATGTTTAGTAAAACTTATAAAGTGTTGATGATTTGCTGATCATTTGTTGATGAGTTGACGATAGAGTTTGAAACCACTCTGAAACAATTAGTATCATCTTGAAACCTCGTTAGGTGGTAAATAATGGCATTAGAATCTCAGATTTCAAGCAAAGTGATTGAAAATGAGCAGCCTGATGATAAGGTGACCCACCTCCCCAAATCTGCTCAAGAGGTCTATTCATTGCTTTGTACCAATGGCGCTTTGAAACCTCGCGAGATTGGGAACTATACTTCTTTATCTAACAGGACTATTCGTTATGCATTAAAGATCCTAGTGGATGAGAATAAAGTTCGTCGTGTTCCTGACTTACATGACTTACGGTCTCACTTTTACTGTCCTGTTAATTAGAGGGATTCATATTGAGGTCAGTGTTACTCATCTCTGAGCTCAATATTCAAGTAGGTAATTTTTGTCGGTATGAGCTATTATTTATTTGGAGAGATAAGACCATGGATCAAGTATAAAAATATGGAACATCTTCCGATTTCATTTTAGGCAAAACAAAACATTAAAATTTTATTTTAATTTTCATCATCAACAAATAAACATTAGTGTTCTGGCGTTTTTCATGGGTTCAGCAGACGAGGAAAAAAAGCAAAATGAGAAAAAATCTGTTGAATTCACTGATCTTGGCTTACAACAAGCTATCCCTAAGCTGATTCACCAAAGTCTTCAGGGGGTTCGAGAGGACATTCAAATCATCCAAAAATCCCATAAAGACCTCCAAAAATCAAATGAAGGCCTTGATCTTATGATTCGGGGCATTTATGCTGAAATTCAAGATATCAAAAAGGTAACCAAGGGCATCAGTCATAGGATTGATCGGTTCTTCGATATGGGAGTAATCAAGAAAACTCCCAAACCTCACATCAAAGAGATCTCTACGGGATTAGACTTGCTCACCCAAATTCCTCATCACCTCAGAGATACTTTTCAAACACTTTGGAAGCGTGATAGGGGCGCATCAGCTTCAGAAGTCTCCAGAGAAACGGGTAAATCTCGTTCTCTTGAATCAGATTACCTGAATCAGTTAGTCGATCGGGGATTTGTCTCAAAGAGACGACAGGGAAAAAAAGTTTTATTCTTTAAAATTGGTGAAATTGAGGAGGAGGAAGAGGAGGAGGAGGAGGAAGATACTAAAGACTCAAATGATAATGGGTCGTTGGATTTTATAGTAGAAAAACAACGTGAAGTAAATAATTCTACAAACTCCCATAACAAACACACGATCCACATCAAATCTTATAAAAAATAACGATTCATTGAAGTTATCACGGGTGGTAATGATGAGAATAATAGCTTTTCATAGTTATAAAGGAGGAACTGGAAAAACTCATTTATCAGCTAATCTTGCAACTGTATTAGCTCGCAAAGGACATAAAACTGCGCTCCTAGATTTGGACTTCCGAGGCCCCAATCTACAAACGCTCTGTGGAGTCGACTCTGAGGTCACTATCAATGATTTATTGTTTGATCCAGACCTAAAGGGACGCGATTTACTTGTATCCTTTGAAGATCAATACAAAATACCCCTTTTTGCCGCGTTTGCTTCTACTGACTTCAGGAAGATGAGTGATATTGTCCGCGCTGATAAGAAGCAACGTCAACGCTCCTTGAAACGCATTCTACGTCTTCGTGACGAACTCTCTGAGTCTGGTTTCGACTACACCATTATCGACACCAGTCCTGGTGTTCAGATGGAGAGTATTGATGGGTTAGTTATCTCGGATGTCACCTGTCTTGTCTTGAAGGCTGATGATTTTGACATTAGTGGTACTAAAAGTATGGTTCAACAACTCTATAGCTTGTTAGACTCGAAAAACTATGTTGTGTTAAACCGAGTTGTAGCGGAAACTTGTCCTCCCGAGCATGGGGTTTGGAGTGACAAGGATATGGAGTTGGTCAGTACTTTTGAAAAAACAATTACCGAAGAGATGCGTATGGATGTGTTAACTTCCATTCCATGTTTTTGCGAGGTAGCTCGTGAGGGATCACGGAGTATTTTCTCATTGCAACATCCTGACCACCCCTTCAGTAAAAATATTGAAGTTCTTGCTACCAGAATTTTAGATGGTTTCTCAGCAGAATAAATATTGAACCACGATTTCTTTAGGTTAAATTAAATCCTTCAATGACAGCATATAATGAACCTTTACACGATTTTGTTGTTCAAATTCCGTTAATTTTTCTTTTGTGGAGACTCGATTTATGACTACAAACATTATATCAACTATCCCCCCCTTATCACGAATCGCATTTAATATTGGAATTTTACTCTCCCCAGTAGAAATTACATCATCGACGATTATAATACGTTTTTTTGAAATATTTCCCTCTATTAATCTCCTAGTACCATGCTTTTTAGGCTTTGAACGAGCCAAATAGAATTCTTTATTCATTTCAAGCGCTAATGCAACCCCTAAAGGAATTCCTGCTAATGGTGGGGCAATAATACCATCAAAAGACCCGATATCTGTATTGCTTCTTATAGAGTTTGCCATTATCTTTATAGTCTCTTGAAATTCTTTTGGATAATTAGGCAAAACTCGTAAATCAATATAAACCGTGGATAAACTGCCATTTTTTAGTTCAAAATTGCCAAACTTTATAACATCTGTTTCTTTAAAAATTGAAATTAATTCTTTTTCTAAAGATGAAGGCAAGTGCTTCATGGTCAATCCCAACTCTAGTTTTTTCCTTAACTTAGAGTATGAGTTTCTTGAAGTTATTAAAGGTTTCTCGAAAAGACTCACAAAGTATTACTTGTTTATGATGGATTTTTTTATTAGACCAACTTAGCAATCTATACTAACTTAATTGTTTCCATTTTTACCATAAGGATAAATTATAAATGTTAATAATTCGATTATAATTTTAAACAGAATTAAGGCCACATTTTTGAAGGAAAATGAATTTAGGTCTTTTCTTAAACAAAAGAAAAAATCAGATGCTACTATCAATAGTTATATCAATCGAGTGAAAACATTTGAGGATTATTTGACTACTAAAAATAAAGGGCTAGATGAAGTTACTCGGGAGGATATCGAGGATTTCGCCTTTGTATGGGGAAAAGAACAGGGATTAAACACTTATCAATATTTATGGGGAGTTCAATATTATTATTGGTATACAGACGATTTGACCTTGCATAAAACTGCTAATGAGATCAAGGAACTTGTTCAACTAGAGAAATATAACCTCAGAGATTTTCAAAATGTTAACAAAGAATATGTCAAGATGCTTGCTTCAATAGGTCTCAGAACTGCAAGTCAAATTCTTGAGAAAGGCAAGAATCCTATTAGGAGAGCAGAGCTTGCGAAACAATCAAGAGTTCCTCTTGACTACATTATAGAACTAGTGAAATTATCCAATCTCGCTAGGATAGGGGGATTGAAAAAGAAACGTGCACGATTATTCTTTGATGCTGGTCTAGATACCCTAGATAAAATCGCGAGTTGGGATGCGAACGAGTTAATGGAAATGCTTTCTGAATTTGTGTCAAGGACGGGGTTCCAAGGCAGTCCTTCAAATTTATCCGAAACAAAGCACACAGTATCGATGGCGAAATTTCTCCGGCGAATAGTTGAATATAGAGTCGTGTTTTAGTCTAGTTATCATTAGGATTTGGAGGCTTTGGACTATCTCCTAAACATTGTCTGACAGTAATAATTTGACCAATGTGATAAGAAGTATGCTGAAGAAGTACAATATATAATTTGATTGTTGATAATTCAGGAAATCCTCCTGATGTCTTCAAGAAATCTACACTAGTTAATAGCATGGTAGCTTTTTCAACACCGGAATAAAATCTAACTAATAGTGTACTAAAATTAGAGTCATCTTTCATGGATTCTGTTGTCGGCCAATTGTCTTTGGCTTCTATGTCATTCCAATTAAGTGTTTCTCCTTGAATATGTCTAATAATGGTATCCTGCCAAATAACAATGTGATGAAGAAGCTCCCAACACGAGTGGGCACTCCCATCGGGTTTTTTCCTTGCATTTGATGGAGTCAACCCAATTAAGGCGTATTTCGGATCGATATGAGTCCATTCACCGTAAAAACCACTAGAAATAGCATTAATTAAATGATCTTGCATATCAAGAGAGGATTTCTTTTGTTGTTAAGAATTTTGTGTTTCACAACGATATAACGCTTGTACTTTTTATATTTAATTTATTATACTTCTTAAATGCTCCAAATGCGAGAATGAAGATACAAAGAAATCCTAAATAGATAATTATTTTTTGACCAGTTGCTAATATTAAAAGTCCTTGTTCTGTAGATATATTAATACACACTGAGACTATTAATGTATATAAAGCTAGAATAATTGCATATAATAAGATAATATAACCATAGCGATTTGGATAAGAGTTGTTTGAAATAATAGGGACGGTAACTAAACAAAGTGCGAAAACAAAAAAGATGCTAAATATCATTGTAACTACCAGATGAGCTGTAGGAAATTGGTCAGTAGGTAAAAGAGCTATACCTATACCAAATAATGCCGATATAATTTCACTAAATGATGCCAAATGACAAAATAATTTGTCAGTTCGCTTTTCGTTGAAGAAATAGGTCATTGCCACATAAAAAGGAATGAAAAATAAATTAACACAAATTACGCCAGTCATAAAAAGAACCATAGATATAAAATTTGACTCTCCTGAAAGTGACTGAATTCGTCCCAAATCACTCATCTGGTTTTTAAAGAATGAATAGCCTGATGTAGTGGGATTGAATTCTGTACCACCTGGATAAAATACCATTGCTATACTACATAGAAAAATATACTGTGTTACACCGATCATTGCGAGAATGAAAGCTAATTTCCTCCAATTTTTGAATTTCATATGAGTATCCTTCTTGACATTAATTTTTATAGCTTAAAGATAACTGAGCATTGCTCATTTAAGAAGTTTAATTTAGTGACAATGACTCTGTTAGAACTATGGAGAAATCAAAGAAATTTTCTCGTAATAAGCAGGAAAAAATTAATTCTATCTACACTACTTTTTATGAGCTTCTAAATCAGATAGGATTTGATAAAATCACAACTAATCTTATTGCAGAGATCACAAATGTTAGTATAGGCACTATCTATCGTTATTTTCCTGATGGCAAATCATCTATTATGAAAGGGACTCTTGAACATACGTCTGACAGAATCTTTGATATTGAAGACTTTAACAGTATGAATGAAAGCAATCTGCCTGAGGTGGTTGGACATATAATCCGAAAACATCTAAGAGTCCATCGTGAGAACTATCAGTATCATTTAGCTGTCAATCAGGCGATCCTATCCAATAAAGAACTTTTCAAGGATTATGGCGATACCATCAATCAATTATTTGAGAATATTGCCAAAGAGATCCGAGAGAGTAATAATTTTTTCCAGAATGTACCTATAAAATCCTTAATCTTTACATTATCAGTGGTCTTTAATACGTTAGAAGCGCTTATCCACCGTCATTTGTTTATTACTCCAATATTTCCCACTGATGAGGAGTTGGTTCATTTTTTGAAGAAAATGCTATTAATGATTATAATTATGAGTTGAAATATGCCAAATCCGATACATAAATACGTCTGAAAATTTGTTGTTGCAGATCAATTATAACAGACATCAGCACTTTCAGTTTGGTAATCAATCGTCTCGTAACTTTTGGTCAATCTTCCTTTTGACCTATGACTGGTGTTCTGCAGAACCTACTACCCTTTATATATTCTACTACAATCAACTCTGCAGTTTTGAATTAGCAGAAACCATACCACTATTCTAACTATTGAACAAATATTTTTTTTATAAAAAGAACTGGAGAAAGATGTTCTAAACAAATCGTCCTGAGCTTGATGTGAATACAAATAACAGGCTGATCCAAAGAAATAAGTTGCTGTTTTTTGAACATTGTTCCAATAGTATTCAAGACCTATTTTAAACAAATCTACCTGAGGACATCCTATGAGTCAGATCGGCGTATTTCTTGAGTTCTTCGTTGTGGGTTACTGTTAAGACCGACGTATCCCGTTTTGTGAAGCTCTTGAGGAGCCTCATGATCGAGGCCGCGTTATCGACATCTAGATTTCCTGTCGGTTCATCTGCAAAGATTATTCGTGGTTTACCGACTAGAGCTCGGGCAATACCTATTCGTTGTTGTTCTCCTCCGCTTAGTTCATCAGGGTAATTATCTGCTTTATCCCACAGGCCTACCTGTTTTAGAAGAGAGATTGCACGTGTCCGAATCTCTTTGCTTTTAATTTTCAGAGGATAAAGAGGTGACTCTATATTCTCCAGAGCAGTCATGATGGGAATAAGTTCCCAGTTTTGAAATATAAATCCAACGTTTCCCCGTCGAAACTTAGCTAATTTTTCTTCATCCCATTCTGCAATGTTTTCATCTTCATAGAGGACTTTCCCTTCTGTGGGTTTGTCTAACCCAGAAAGAATGTTTAGTAGAGTTGATTTTCCTGACCCTGAGGGCCCTGTCACCAAAACCATTTTGCCTTTTGGAATTTGTATATCTACATCATTTACTGCCATCACAACTTCTCTTTTACCTCGGATATATTCCTTCATAAGGTTTTTGGCTTCAATTAAGACTCTATTACTCATTTTTCACGCCTCACTTTTGTCTGAATATCTCTATAGGGCGAACTGAGAGAATTCTGATCGTTATCAGGAAGAAACCAGGAATGCATGAGAGAACTACGGCAAGAAAGGACATTACTGCCGTTAGGGAAGGAGTGAGAAAAGGAAGATTATATGAAAAATTGATAAACTGATAAAAGTATGTACTTTGACGAATTAACCATAGGTATCCTTGAATAGTGACCAATCCGATTATGAATCCTGTAATTGCGACCACTAAAATCTCACACAATACTACTATTCGAACATCCCATCCAGAATATCCCATCGCTTTAAGAACTGCCACTTCACGCCGACGAAACCGAGTAATTAGATAAGAATATAATGTACTTACCATAAATGTTCCGAATATTCCAAAGAGTAAGGAAAGAAACATCATATTTCTTTGTGCATCTTTATCTGTCTTTGAGGTATAAATGGGGCTCCTATATTCTGCTCCGAGGTCATCAAGGCTAGCTGCAATCCTGTCAACATTACTATAGGATGCACCAGAGAATACATCACCGCTAGCAATTATAGATATTGAGTGAATATTAATCTGAGTATCTCCATATCCAAGATTTTGTCCACCTATTAATGTTTCAAAAGAATCTTCTGGAATAAGGATCCATTCTCGGCCAGAAGCTATATTAGAAGGGGGATCAGGTCTCTTAAAAATACCAGAGATTTTTAATTCGAAAGTAGTTTCATTGCTAATTCCTATTTTAAATTTTGCCCCTACAACAGGCTTCGTAAATATTCTAACTGCTGGAGCTCCCTCCTCATCAGAAAGTGTGAGTAATACCTTATCTGAAACTAACGCTTCCCTATCATTTCCAGGAAAACTGCCACTAACGAGATCATTAGGTTTTATTTCTGAAAATGCCCATTTATATTTCGTGTTAATACTACAGATTCGTAAATTGTTTCCAAAATCCACATATCTATAGTAAATAACTGCCTCGGCACCTGGAATATTTGTACCAATTGCTGTTTTAGCCTCACCATAGTCTACAGTTCCTAAAGTACTAATCTCAACCACTACCCCGCGATGGACAAGTAATCCTTCACGTGAAAAGTTATCAAAATTATAAAGTAGGATAATTGTAGCACAACTAAGAATGCAAAAGATGATTACGAACGGAAAAAACCGTCTTCGGGAGCGTGTACTGAAGATAATTGATTTCATAAAGAGTTTAAAGAGTCCCATAATAATTTGGCTCCATATGCTTATTATCATCAAATTAACTTATAAATATAATAGTACCATGGGTACGAAACTAATTTCTGGGTATCAATCCGATTTGAAAGACACTCGTGGTAACCTGATGCTTTAGGTGACTGAACTATTAATTATTGGGATGTTACTTAAAAGTAATCTTTTAGGATTTGTACTTTCTCATTATTTTTATACCTATCATTGTTTCACTATTGAGTACTAATTTCGTTTGTTTAATTTAGTTTGATATCACGAACTTGATTGAATCACTAGAGACAAAAAAATTCAGAATATGAGGACGGAATTAACAATATTTCTAACCTATTAATCACATGAGAAGAAACAATTTAAGAATCATTTTCGATTAACAACAATTAATCTTAAAATGTCATTGGAAAAGAGAGACATGGAGACATTATCCCGAATTCATACCCGTATGAATTTTTTGGGCGCTTGGATCCGACAACATACAGAGCTTGTCACCTTAACAATACTAATTGTCGTGGGATGGCTTCTTCGGATTTATTTGGCTGTGAATACAGGTGGAATGGTGCATCCTGACGAAATATACCAATCACTTGAAATTGCACACGACTTGAAATTTGGTTATGGTTATATTCCGTGGGAGTTCCATATTCCTACTACTCCTGAAGAGGAGGGAGCTGCACGATCCTATCTTTTTCCTTTGTTGTATTATTACATCTTTGAGTTATGTGAAGCACTAGGTATCCCACATCAGAACGATGGAACCCTGCGTGTTGTGAGGATTTTCTCAGCTACCTATTGCACTACTCTGATCCCCATTGTTTACTATTTTTCTAAAGAACTTCTTCCTCCTCAAAGGTCTCCCTATACCTTCTCATTATTTGCTGCCTTTTTAACGACATTTTGGTTTCAGTTCCCCTTCTTTGGTATTCGCACACTCACCAATTCATTTGTAACACCCATAATTTTTGGGGCTTTGCTTCTTCACTTACGTACTACAAAGAGAAAGAATGACTATTCCCCTCTCAAGCTTATAGTATCTGAATTTTTCGCAGGCGCTTTGCTAGGATTAGCCTGTGCTCTTCGAATGGATTCAGTTGTGTTTTTTGCCCCTTTTTTTCTCCTTCGTCATCAAAATAACTGGAAAATGCTGTTACAATATTTATGCATAGCCATTGGTTTTATAGGAATGTTCTTCATACAAGGATTGAATGATCTTTATTTCTATGGTACCTTTTTAGTGTCTCCAATAAATTGGTTCCAATATAACATTATTAAAGGTAAAAGTTCGAAATTTGGTGTTCAACCTTTTTTTTATTATTTTGGTAGGATATTGGTCAAACCTTTTTACTTGGTCAATTTTAGTATTCTTGTTGGCATGCTGATCTACAGAATCCAAGTGACTCTCCATAAATGTGAAGGTATAATTCGTGATGAGTGGTTCTTCGCGATTTTAGAATTACTTGTATGGATTTTGATATCATTGGTTGTCATGTCGTTAGTTGAACATAAGGAGGAACGTTTTATCTTTTCTATATTTCCAGTCATCATCATTCTTTTTGCGTCTGCTATGAAAGAATATTATTCAATCATTAGATACTCCTATCGTTATGTATATGGCTATATTCTACCGAAATTTAACATTTCACGGATGCCAAACCAGAGAGAACTCACCTTTTTGCAACTTGGCCTCCTTCTTATAGCTAGTTTATTTGCGGTCAGTTCAAGTGCTGCAAGTGCTAATAAGGTTGATTGGGCTTTTTTCCATGATGTTAACAAAGCACTTGAATGGGTTGGGGATCAAGAAAATTCAACAGGGGTAATAGTTTTTTCACAATGGTTTTACACAGGAGGTTGGACATACCTTCACAAAAATATCTCTATGAATTTTAAAAATGATCCTGGAAGTAGTTTCAGATGGCGAAGTGATTGGCAATATGATTTTCTAACGAAACAGCGCAGATATGGTTTTAATTACTTAATATCACCTCATTATCAATACTGGCGAGCAAAAATCAATTATAACGTTTCACTTGTGCAAGAACTCAATTTAACCTTTAGTCTAGTTGAAACTATTGATAAAAGAGTAGATATTTGGTTTAGGAGATAAATTACGAGGTATATATGTTCATACAGCATTTTTACTTTGAAAACTGGATTCTACCTAAGTATTATGCTGCTAATCAGACATTTGGTACATAAGAAATATAACCCACACTTTTTCTAAGGTGGATACTCTTCTGGATTTTTAGCAATGGTTTTCTCTGGAGACATAAAATCATATTTTTAACGCAAAACGGGGTACCATTCGCGCAACAATTTCACCTAGTCCTAGATCTATGGTTTGAACCAGAACTTGTCTTCCCCGGTAGGAGAACTGTAATTCTCGAGGAGTTTCAAAGATTTTTGCTCCAATTCCTGTCCCCAAATCTACAGAAAAGTACCTTCGTTTCTCTACTGTCTCAAAAATCTCGGGAATGGCTATTATATGCGGAAATGAATAGCCTCCACCATGAGGGAGGATATTTGCGTTGTGTATTCGTTCCTCTAAACCAAAGATTCGCATCCGGTCGGCGAAATTTAACGTTTCTATCGCTTCTTCATTAAAGTTTGGGAATCCTTTCATCAAATAACAGGGGAGGTCGGATCGCAATGTCAATGGATATAGATCAGTTCCATTTTTAGTACTAAAAACATGAGTTCCTAAAGCCACTTCGTTCATATGCACTAATCCTTGATGGGTTTTATTTGTGATCACTTCGAAATCATCAAACAATAACTTTCCTGCAACTTTTCGTCTTTCAGCTCCTATTCTATCAGCCCAGTGGAAAAATTCTAAATATTTATAGGCTCCATTATCAACTACATAGTTTATCGAACCAAATGGTGTCTCTAGGGTCTCGGATATCTCCTGTAAATTCTTTGATAGATGGTAATATAATCCCAATTCTCGTGGATTATTGTCTGATTTTAATTCTGAAGGAGAGCTATGAGTAATAAATGAGTATTGGGGGAGATCCGCTGAATCACCAACAGCTGGATTGGGAAACACCTCAAATACATTAATAAAATGGTTCCCACTACCAAAATTCCAATGAATGGGTACTCCCTCAATTCGTATTTCTCCACTCCGCGCGTTCATATCGTGGACTCTTTGAATCAGCTCGATAGGATCAGGAATTGCATCTAGGGTTCCTACAAGCATACCACAGGCATTTGGCATTGTATCAATGAATATTAGTGGATCTGTCCCGTCTCCCCACGTCACTTTTCCCCCATACCCGATGCCATTTCGCCAACGTTGCAGATTTCGGGTAATGGTGCAATCAGGGGCTGCTATAAACGTGGCTGTAGGATTCATTCCCAGATGTTCTTGTACAAGATGCATTTTTGCCAGTCCATAGCGAAAATTCAATCGGCTAAGTTTGCTAGCGCTATCTGCAAGCGCTGTAGAGAAAATAAACTTCTTAGCTCTTTCTAATAATTTTCCTCGACTCATCTTCTGGATTTCTTGCATTTTTCCTCATCACCAGAATCAGATTGAATTATATTGCATTAAATAATCAGAATGAGTAATCTTCTTTAATGGAAGAAAGGGGAACGTTCTTCCAGGAGTTGATGCTAATTGAAGCTTCATTATATAAAAAGGCATTCTGACGATTTTTTTTCCCAATGATTTTTAAGCTAATACACCCATCTCTGTCAATTAAAATTACTTTATATCTGACAAAAATCACATATTGCTTATCGTGATTTTATTTTCTAAGGGCTCCAATTAATGTTTTTGAAGAATGAATTGTTCACTTTGTAGGACTATTATTTTTAAAGAATCACTATCTATGATAAGCTTTTAACAACAACTGGAAAAACTCCAAGTTACCTCTTAACTGTAATGAACAAGGTCTAGTCCTATGAATAAAGATTTGAAGGCAATTACAAAAGATTTATTCGTTTCGGAAGGTTTTTGGGGGATATATCACAAACTAGAACTATTACCTGATGTAAGATTGGATCCGTTCCGAACTTATGTTACTAAAGAGGGAACAATGATTGGTCATTATTCTATCATTAGTACTTTAAGAGCAGACAGACCTGATGAATACATTAGCACTCAAAATGACTTTCAAATTGACCAATTAGAAGAAGGAAAAGATTCGTTTTGTCGCTTGATTGCAGGGGAGCTCCCTTCAATTTGTGTTTCCCAAGATTTAACTATGAGTAAAAGTCCATTAAGTATAGAACCAACCTTGGAGAACCTTAGCGAAACAAAAGTATTTTCTATTATTAATTTATTCACTCCTATGGCTCGAGTTATGCCTCCCAGAGAGAATCTGTTTCAAATTAACAAGAAAATAACAAAAGGAATACCCTTACTACATATTTTTTCTAAACATTATCAGGCTATTGAGGAAGTGCCCATTGACGAAATGGTTCTTTATTTAAAGAACATAATTCTTACAATAGAAACAAGTCAAAGAAGTTTCTCAGAGAGGGACAATAGTACTAACACTGTGTTTCATTTTTACAATATTGGTTCAAGAGCAGGAGCTAGTATTCCTCATCTACATAGTCAGACGTTGTTGTATGCGGATGGAGGCCATGGATGGAAAGATCACAGTTTTTTTCTCTCATTTGACCAGAATAGACAACTAATTGGTAAAGATTCCTTTTGTTTGGGATGTAAATACAGTAAAGGATTAAATGTTGACCCGATTGGTCAGCGATTACACATTCAGGAAAGAATAATTTGGGAGGATGAAAATTGGCTGGCTTTCACTGCGTATGCCCCAGAAAGAGATGGACACATCCGACTCCTACCGAAACGTCATGTTTCCTCTCTTTGGGAATTAGAAGCTCCTGAAATCATTTCTTTAGCAAAAGCGTTAAAATTTGTTAATCACGTTCTTAGTCTGTTTATTAAACAGTATGGAAGAAAGCTACATATTTTTTTTGATAGAAATATTCTCTTTCGACAAAAGCATTTTGGATTTTCGACCCCCATTCATATGCTTATTGATATTATTCCAATCCAAAGAATTGGTGGAGCAGAAATTCTTGATGATCATAGACTGTCACATATCTTTCCAGAAGAAACTGCCAAACGAATGAAAGAAGGAAAGAAGTTATAAGATAAACGCTTCCCTAATTATAGAGAGGAAAATTAGTTGGAACTGGAAGAAGTTGTTAAAACACGATTTTCATGTAGATCTTTTTCAAATAAACCTGTACCGAACGAACTATTGGAGAAAATAATTAGGTTAAGCCAGAGAGCACCATCTGCAGGAAACCTTCAAGCTTTTAGAGTCATCATTATCAAAAAAAATGAAATCAAGACACAATTAGCAATTGCAGCATTAAGCCAAACCTTTCTCGCTGAAGCTCCAGTAGTCTTAGTTATTTCTGCCGCACCATCTCTTTCTGCACCACATTACGGGAAGAGAGGACGAATATTATATTCACTCCAAGATGCCACTATTTTTGCTGCTTATTGTGAAATGATTTGTACAGATTCAGGATTAGCTTCTATATGGATCGGGGCATTTTCAGAAGACCAAGTTGTAAACATTCTTAGGGATCAAGTTCCCCCTGTTTTTATTGAAAAACCTATAGCTTTAATTGGAATTGGATACCCTAGACAGAAGTCTTCGCACTTCACACGACGAATAAGTATGGACGAATTAATATACTCCCTTGATTGAGCTACAAATTCATTAGTAAGATTTTTTTCACCCTATCCAGAGATTCCCCTCGAAAAAATAGTTAGTTCACTTTGATGAAATCCTTAATAAAGGATGAAATCATTGACCTGTATAAGCCATATGGGTTATTCAAACACCTTATTATCTTGTGTAATTGTATTGATATTTTTGGTTTCAACATCCTAATCGGAATTGAATTGGTGAACAAAGAGTGTACGAACTGAATGATGATCAAAATCGCGTTATCAGCGTTCTAAAGAATCCTTCTCATTATGTTATCAATAATGAGGAAAATGGAATCAAAGGGCTCCCTTATAAGGAAATTATGAAAGCTTCTGGGCTTACTCGTGAGAAGACTTTGCTTTCTCTTGGTTATTTAGAAGCCAACGAACTTGTGTACCATGAATGCGCAGTGCAACGTCAGATTGTAGATTATCATGGAAGATCAAATGTAGAGATTGCAGGGCAAAAGATTGTTAGAATGTTCTCCTTAACAAATAAAGGAAAAGGCCTTTAAAAACGAACATTAATCATTACTCTTTTTCTAATTGTATGCATACATGTTTCTCTTCTCTTAACACCCCTTTTGCTAACCCATATTACTCATACATGAGTAGGGTTTTTTTATTCGTTTATATCACATTATCACGAAGTAAATATGTGATAGAATTAATACTAACTGGCTTCCTTATGAAGAAAATTGATGAGTTGAATTTCTTGACAAATACTAAAGAATTGAATGAAGATCAACGAAAAGTTATCCTTTCATTACATAATCCAGAAGAATTTTTTAAAGGCCACCATAGCGTGGCTGGGATTAGGGGGGTGCCATATAAAAAGATCATTGAAAAGACCGAGATGACATTAGAGAAAGTATTATTGTCATTAGGGTGGTTAGAGGCCAAAGGAGTTATTTCACATGACGTAGCTATCGTTAGAAAAGCTCTTGATTATCTAGGACAAACCAATATTGAGATCGCTGGCCAATCCGTTGTGCGAATGTTTTATTTGACTGAGAAAGGTCATAAAATTCTCAACGAATTATTAAAGGAGGAGCAATAGAAATGGTAAAGACAAAAGCACGAGTTGGAGTTGTTGGGTACGGGATTATAGGCAAGAGAGTTGCTGATGCAGTAGCGGCACAGTCAGATATGAAATTAATTGGTGTAGCAGATATTATTTCAGACGTACGATTACGTATTGCTCAAGAACGTAATTATCCTATCTACTGCAGTGTTCCAGATTTTGAGCCTAGTATGCGTGAAGCGGGGTACGAAATCGTGGGTTACCTTGAGGACTTGATCAAAGAAATAGATGTAGTTGTTGATTGTACACCCGCAGGTGTGCCTAGTAAAAATTTCCCGCTCTATCGTGAGGCGAATGTTAAACTAATCGTCCAAGGTGGTGAAAAACATGTTCTTACCAATCGAAGTTTCAGCACTTTTGGTAATTATGCAACGCACTTGGGTGTGGATATGACACGAGTAGTATCTTGTAATACAACTGCATTGACAAGAGTTATAGCAACGGTTGCCCAAGAATATGGGGTTTCTGATGTTTTTGTAGCTCTGGCGAGAAGAGCTGGTGATCCAACACGTACCAATCGAGGCCCAATTAACGCCATCGCACCAGTTCTTGGGGTGAGCCATCATGGACCTGATCTAGAAACAGTTATGCCTCAGCTAAAAGACAAGATATATTCACTAGCAATAGCGGGAAGTTGGACGCTTTCCCACGTTCACATGCTCAAAGTTACTTTGGATACAACTCCCTCAAAAGAAGATGTAGTTGATCTATTCAAGAGAACCCCCCGAATCTTAATTGAGCTTGGAAAACAAGGTCTTTATGACTCTGCACAATTAGTTGAATATTTCCGTGATTTAGGACGGCCACGATATGACAGGCCAGAAGTGTTCATTTGGGAAGAGACCCTCAGCAAAGACGCCCGGAATAATTTGTACATGATTTATGATGTCCACATGGAGTCCATTCCTATCCCTGAAAACATTGATGCAATTCGTGCAATGTTAGAAATGGAAACAGATGTTATGAGGTGCGTAGAGAAAACCGATAAAGCTCTTAACATTTTCAAGAAGGGAGCCTATGAAGGAACATTATTTGGAGGAGTGGTAGCTAAAGAAAAAGTAGAAGTGGGTGCATAAATAACGCTTTTTAATGTCTATTACACTGTTGTTGCATTTATTATAATTATTTGGAAGACCTTTCCTTAATGAGAGCCTTCAACCCTTTTTGGGAGCTAAGCTTCTCTTTTATCCTAATATTTTTCTACTGATAAATAGGCTTTTTTACCCTTGAAAAAGGTCACCTTTTTAAGTTGGATTGAGTGGAGAGTAACTATTAATTCAAGTCCTACAAAATACCGTAAGAGGATAAGGCCTATGAAATCTATTCCCGAAATTGATGCAATTTTTGAAGAATTATTTGAAGACCCAAATATAGAACAATGTATAGTCTCAACTATTGATGGGTCTCCCATTGTGGGCAAAACTAGGGGAAAAGAGGAAACTGGGGAGGATTTGTTTATCATTCCAGCTGCTATATCTAGTGCACTAGCTATTTCACAGGGTTTCTTAGAAACCAATTTAAATGATCAAGTCAAAGAATACATTGTTTTTCAGGAGCGATCAATAATTCTTGCTACTAGAAAAGGAAATACTGTCTTAATTACCACTGTCTCCCTTCCCAAATCATCTTTTGAAACCCGTACATCTGTTGATGATTTGATTGAAATATTACGAAATGCTGCAGCAAAAATCGACGCTATAGTCAAGACTTTAGAAATTGAAGATAGTTTAATCGAAAAACTTCAACGAGCCATACCAGAAGCTAGTGCAATTTTATTACTTTCTTCCGCGGGAATTCCTCTTAGTGATCTCTTATCTAGTCTAGATATTGATTCTGCTCAACTGTCCGCGGTCTCTTCTGCTCTCAGTTTACCAACTCGTGTTTTAGGTCAAGAATGTCAAAGTATAGCAGTGACAGGCAAAGAAAATATTATTCTACTCTACTCTTTAGACGCTGATCGTATTTTGATGATCTCGTTGAAACCAAAGGATAGTGTTGAATCCTATCTAACTCGGATTTCCAGAATTGTTAGCCATTAACAATATATAAAATCAATGAGAAAACATATAATTTATCGTATAAGTAATATTTAAAACAATTATTATCACACTAAATTATGAATAAGTATAACAGGCTGAGCCCTCACTTACTAATTTAGTGTGTAAACTATTATCAGACGTCTCATCCTAGGAGGCGCGCCCTTAAGACTGAAGGAATGTATTATGGATATAAAGCATGCCCTTAATGAAGCCAAGACACTTATCGTTGAAAAAAAGGCTGAACAAGCTGCAGAACTTCTCAATAATGCGTATAATATACTTCAATCACAACCACCTGATGATTTAGATCAGGCTGAAAAATTAATATTAGTAGGAGAGATTCAGGAGAGTCTAGGCGATACTAAAATTCTCCAACAACAAGACCAAGAGGCTTTACGCCATCTATTAATGGCAATGACTCAATTACAAACATTAGAATCCTTAACTCAGACCTTACCGCATGAAAATCTATTTCGTGTTTATAGAAAATTATCTGGAGCGTTTAACCGTTTAGGACAGCAATTTGAAAGTGAAAAATACCTACGAAATGCAGGTGAAATTAAAGCCTCTATTCTTAAAAATGAACTATCTGAACGATTCAAACAAGCTGGATTCAAAATTAAGGAGAATGTTCGTGCAATTGAGACTGAAGCGACTCCAGTTGATGTAATGGCCGAGAAAGGGGGATTTCGAAAAAAACGTATTGCAATTTGGTTTGCAATGGATGAAGCAGAACTCGATACTATCGCTTTTCTTACAAAGGGATATGAAAAGTACGCTAAAGAACGCTATATCTTGATGTTAATGGGTCAAACTACAATCCCATCCCTTCAGGGAGCAAGAGTGATTAATTCAATAGATGATATCAAATTTTAGGCTCTTTCTGCGCCTATTTGAGCCTTCTCTCTTCTATCCTGATAAAACACTTAATAGAATGTGGTTGACCAGCACTTTAAACCATCCTCTTTCTTTGCCTCTAAATTCTACTTTAGACTCACTTTTTTGTGATACTTAGTAATTAAAATTAGAGTAGTAGCAATTACAAGCAAAATAAATGTACCACAACCCGATAAAGTTGAATTACTCCAGTTAGTCAGAAATAAAGTGATTATTGGGTTACAAAATTCCAGGAAATACTCCATTCCAGAATTACAAGAAGAATTAGTTATCATTAGAAATTCATCTCCTGAAACAATAATAGATTACTTTTCCACGGAGATTAGGGAGGAATTGCAAACAGGAATCAAAGGTAAAACAACGTTTATACTGATTGAAATAGTTTATCAAGATCCTTCCAAAACGAATCCAACTAGATTATCTAAAAACCTAAATATCCCTCTTTCGTCCCTTTCTAGAGAAATTAAGAAGTTAGTTTCCTTGAATTATCTAGAAACATATATTCCTGACATTGTTCTTGAAGATACTCGTTTGAGAAACTTTAAAATCACTACAAAAGGTTTCACATTCCTTTCAAAATTTAAACAATGCTCTTAATATGACAATAGATCGATTAAAGGCAAGAGAAGATAATGAAAGCAAAGAATCTGAAACTTTATTCAAATTTTGAAAAACAATTTTTTTGAGAATAAAGAACTTCGTTTTGACATCGTTATGAATCGCGTTACTATTGCTTGTGAATAATATATTTCCATTTTTGGAAGGATCTCAAGTATTAAAACTGATATTTTAGCAGACATTGTCTTGTAATATCCAATTAACGGTGACATTTATGATTGAATCTCTAGACCTCAGCAATTCTGAATTACCTCCTAGAATTAGAAGAATAGTGATGATTATCACTATTATAATAGTTTTCGTCTTCCCATATGGTATTCATATTGATTTAGGAGTAGGACCGAGCGGGGTGATGGCAATCTTATGGGAATACCGGGAATTTCAAGTGGCTGCTGGATTACCCGACATTCTTTTCCTTACTGCTCTTGAATACTTCATATACTATCTCTACCGATTCGTTGTACTGCGTGTGATATGGAAATATACACTCGGAAAGGAAAAACCAAAGAGAGTCATCTATCATGGATTAACGTGTGAATTGATCCTAATACTTATCGATATTCCTGCAGTTCTGTTTTGCGAACCAGGAACTGGCCATAATTACATTCCAATCATGATTCCAATCCCCTTTTTACTCATTTACAGCGTGTTATTGGCTTATCATGGTCATTACCGCAAATAAAACGGTATGAGGAGAAGCATGGAATAGAGAAAATCATATCTACAATAGAGAGACACTAGTTTGGGTAAAAAAGATTTGGTGAATCCTTATTTCGCCTGTTGTGCTTCAACGTAGTCTAGATAAACGGACCCGAGCATATCAAATGCTGCAGACACATTCAACCCTGTCTTTGCACTAGTGGGCATATACTTGACTGGAAATCCTGACTCCATCGTTTTCTTCGACAGGTTGGAGCCAAACTCCTCTGCTTGGCTATCTGTAATATGATTGGGGAACTGCTCCCGCAGGTCAACTTTATTTCCGAGAAGGACTATCGGAATCATGCCCTTACCATTATGCTTGAAGATTTCCTCCAACCAATTTTCTAAATTGGTGAATGTATCAGGTCGTGTGACATCAAAAAGTAAGAGTGCACCTAAACAGCCATAATAATATACGCTTCTTACTGTGCCAAATCGAGGCTGACCCGCAAGATCCCATATCTGAAATTTGATATTCTTTTCCCGAATCGTTGCTTCTTTAAGGGCGAAATCTGCCCCGATTGTCATCATATAGTTTGAACTAAAGCCCTTACCGAGGTAACGTTCACGTAATGCGGTTTTACCTACTGCACCATCACCAGCAAGGACAATTTTCATAAGGAAACTCATTTCTTAACCTCTTTCCAACTTTTAACGGAATACAGCTTGTTTTCGTGCGTTAACGTCAGGAATATATTTGTTATTTGAGTTGTATTGATATTATTATTAAATGTTATCTTTGGTTTTTGATACGAAACATTTCATTCCTGTAATTTTACAGGAAGAGGAGGATTCTATTAGAAAGTTTTCCGAAGTTCTATCTAATAAAGCTTTTCAATAAAAAAATTCCAACTATCCAAAACGACTCCAACTTTCTACATAGAACAATCGCTCGTTATACTTTTCGATAATTGAATAAGGGATCTTCTTCCCAAAGTTCAATGGTCAGGCGTTTCCAACGTGTTGTGATATGCCCTTGCCTTCGAGCAATCTCTGCACCCATCCATATCCATTTTCTTGTAAGAATTAATATTCTCTCAACGCCCATAAACTCTAGAGGAGGTATACTTAAGATTTCATTTAAAATTGAGCCGATTATTTGTTCATCAATCTTTTCCTCATGAACTACAATCCACACAATTCCTCCTGTTTCCTCATCGAGACCTATTAAGTCCACGGTCCCAGCTATTTGTCCAGGGACTATCGAACTTAGATAAGAACATTGAAATGTTTTGTGATCGATTAAAGCACGGAGAATTAGATCTACTCTACGATGTTCTGAACGAGTTATTAATGAATTATGAATTGATCTAATTATACTGGCCTTTTTCGCAAATATGTCCCATAGTAAAGATTTCTTATCAAGGTTTTTCTCTTGAGGACGATATTGAATGTCGGCATGGAACATTAAGTCAAAAATATGCGAAGTTTTCAACCCTTCATACTCAATTAAATCTGTAACAAAATCCTTAGGAAGAATCATACTTCCTGGGGAGTAAAACCACATACGCTGTATTTGGTCAACGGGTCGTTGGCTTAATTCAGTCCGAATCATCTTAAAACCGAAAGCCAATCCTAATTGATGAGCTCTTTCGACGGTCATTTCAGCTACCGTTGCGTTACATGATGGACAATTATACTCTGAACCTTCTTTCTCTCTAGCTAGAACATCATTACACAGATATTTCTGTCGGCAACTACGACAATAGTAAAGGATGTCTTGTCCTTGAGTATTAACATCTTTCTCTCGTTCATGCCTACATACGTGACAGGGGCCATCACAAATAATTTTGGTGTCATAAACTGAACGTTCTTTCGCTTCGGAGGGGAGCAGCGAGATCACCAGGCGATTTTTAGTGAGCTGCTTTTTATACAT
>JAHQWW010000065.1 GCA_029856365.1 Candidatus Hodarchaeota archaeon | reverse complement strand
CCTGTTCCTCACGCTGCCGACGCTCCTGTTCCTCACGCTGCCGACGCTCCTGTTCCTCACGCTGCCGACGCTCCTGTTCCTCACGCTGCCGACGCTCCTGCTCCTCACGCTGCTGATGATCAATTCTCTCTTTTAAAACAGAAATCTCTGAATCTAAATTTTGTTTTTCATCTTCAGCTTTCTGAATGTTGTTTAACAGGGCTTGTTTTTCTCTTTCAAGTTCTTCTGTTGAAACTCTGATTGAGTTTAGTTCATCTGTAAAACCTGAGATTTCTTTGTCCAAAGATCGCTTTTTCTCTACCGATGACACTTTAGAGAATTCTAAATCAGAAATTTGGTTATTAATTGCATCTAAACGTGATTTTAATTCTTCAATACGCGTATCATACTCTAATTCCTTTTTTTTCAATGTTTCCTGTAACTGTTTCAAATCACCTTGGAGTTCATCTACAGACTTCCCTTTAACTACTGGAGAGTCCTCCACTAACTGTTCTACACCCGGAGGTGAACAAACTGGACAAGGGGCACGAATAAAGTAAGATCCACAACGAGAACATTTCGGCATCTTCACAGCACTCCCAATTCTTCTTTTAACTTGGAAGTTTCAGCCTCTCTTGCTGAAACTTCAGCTTTCAACCCCGAAAACTTTGTTTTTAAGTCTTCTATCTCTTGTTCCATTTTTTCCTTCTCCTGAATAAGTTGTTGTCTTCTTTCTTGCTGATCTTTTAGGGACGACTCTAGTTCATTGACCTGAGAATTTAATTCATCTAATTCAATCTTTGCTTTTTTTTCTATTTCTTCCTGTTTTGCTAAATCTTCAGTTAAGTTTTGAATTTCAAGCTCTTTTTCTTCTTGGAGTTTATTTATCTGACCTTCAACATCATCTATAGATTCAATCAATTCTAGAGGATCAATTATTCGGACAGATCTACTCTCTTCTGCTTTTATTGTTGTTACAGGTGACTCAGGTGAATCATCTGGAGTACAAAATGGACAAGATATCTCACTATAATAAGCACCACATTTTTGACAGGTAGGCATGTTGATTCCTCTTTTCATTTTGAGTTTCTGGAATTATATATATATAGACTCTTTTATTTTAACACTTTGCTTTTTTATTTGCCTCATAAAAAAAGTTTTTTCATTGCCTATCTTTCATTTGTTGGGTAGAAAACAAAATCGTTGATTCCTTTGCTTTCATTTCAATCCGTATATACTACATTATTCCTTCCAACCAAGCAAGAGATGACATTATACATACTTTGTTTCTCTAAGGGAAGAATGACACAAAGAAAGGCTACTTTTCGAGGAAAAATCGAATATCGTTTCAAACAGGGAAATTTGTGGCGACCATGGAGGATATTTTGGGAAGAACAAGGTAAATGGAAGCCTTATCCTCCCAAAAAAATGATTCAGGAGATTCTAATAAAATCAAGGTATATCTTATTAAGTAAAAGGCTCTTACCCAACGAAAAAGAAGGGATAAAGGGATTTTGCAAAGATTTCAATATCAAAACCTCTCTTGAGGAAAGAGAGCTCTGTCCATTTTGTTTAATACGTGATATTGTAACACTTCTTCCACCAACAAATAATTATTTCGTTTTTGATCGTGAGGTTTGCAAATCATGTGCAATTCTCGAACTGGAAAATGAGCTTAAGAATAAAAAAATCAATCTTTTCACAAATCCAGGTTTTAAAAAGTATACATTATCTCTTTTAGAAAAATTACACGACATTCAAAAAGTTTCAGCTGTTTTTACTGGAGACCAAGCCTCTATTGGAGATTTTACTCTCGTTCAGAAAATTAAAAAAGCTCCTGAAGCCTTATTACAATCCTTAATCCGAGACGTCACAGAGTTCTCAATTCCGAAATTTCTTTTGAATTCCTTACAATCTCGTGGAATAGAGGTATTTCTTCCCATTCAAGTTCAAGCACTTCAAAAGGGATTGTTAAAGAATAATAACCAATTAATCATTGCTAATACGAGTGCAGGTAAAACACTTATTGGTGAAATAGCAGGAATATCTCATGTGTTGAAAAACAGGAAATTTATTTTTACCGTTCCTCTAGTTGCTCTAGCTAACACTAAATTCGAAGATTTTAAGAAGTTTTACGGAGCCAAATTTAAAGTTGGGTTGCGAACTGGTCGTTCAAGAATCTTCAACTCACAAGCGGAAAAAAGAGCTTTCTATCGCGTTAGATATTCCATTAAAGATTCCGATATTATTGTAGCTACATATGAAGGGTTAGATCTTTTGATCAGAGCGGGCCAAGTTGATTTTGACAAAATTGGCTGTATTGTCATTGATGAAGTGCAAACAATAGCTGATTCTGATCGAGGGCCGACTTTAGATTGTCTGTTAGCAAAAATTAGGGTTTATGCACAAAAAGCTCAAGTAATAGCGCTCTCAGCAACGATTGGAAATCCAATACAGTTTGCAAATGATCTTCTCTTAACTTTAGTAACCTTTGATCAAAGACCTATTCCATTAGAGAAACATTTGCTCCTCTCACGAAGTGAACATGAAAAATTACGCCAGATTCTCAAATTAACACAAAAAGAATTCCAACTGACTTCGAGTTGTGGCTATCGAGGTCAAACAATTGTCTTTACTAACTCACGGAGGAAAACAACAGAAATTGCAGAGTCCTTACGTCATGCAGGTGTTCATGACGTTCATGCCTATCATTCAGGACTTTCTTATGCTTTAAGAAAACGAATTGAAATGAAATTTTCTACCGGAAAATGCTCAATTGTAATAAGTACATTTGCATTGGGGGCTGGTGTTGACTTTCCGGCGTCACAAGTTATTTTTGAATCTTTAATGATGGGTAATACTGTTCTAGAACCAAATAATTTCACCCAAATGGCAGGGAGAGCTGGTAGATTGGGAAAACATGATCGTGGGCGAGTTGTTCTTCTATGTTTGGGAGAATCAATCTCTTCTTTAGATCCTAGATCAGAAGTTGAGATTGCTTTTGAACTTCTTAATGCCGATTTGCTGCCAATAGAACCAAATTATGATGCTGATTCTTGTGGTGAACAAATACTGTCTATTTGTTCTTCAAAAAAGCATATATCACCAAGAAGGGCTAATGAGATCTACCAAAGAATGATAGGAACCACTAGTTTTGACTTTATGTTAAGCGCAAACAAGCTTATCAAGAGTTCCTTACTTGGAATTGTTGAAACACCACAGAGAAGATCTTTGGAATTAACTCCTTTAGGTCGAGCAGCAGTTCTGTCGTTTTTCTCTCCAGCTAAAGCATTGTCAATTTTATCACTTCTTAGGAGTAAAAAGCACTTTCTATCTATTGCTCTCGAGATGATGCCGCCTCAAAACGTTTACCTGTCAAAGAAACTTCATCGATACCTTGAACAGAAGTATCACATGAGATTTTCCACTAGATTGATAGATAGTCCTGTTCTAGATGTTATGAGTGCTTCCTTAAAAGGTAAAGAAAAAATTGAAGTTAATAAATGGTGTTTAAACGTTTTTTCAAAATGGACCCAACATTTTTTTAACTGTAAATGTACAGAAAATCCTTATTGTCATCATGGAGTGGAGAAAATTGGGAGAGAAATTGTTAATGAAAGACTTCGTGGTAAGAATATCAATCAAATTTCAGCTAGTATTACCCGTTTTGAACTCTTAATCTATCCTGGGGACATTCTATCCTTCTTAAATGGACTAGTCCATGAACTTGAAGGCATTCAGCGAATTGTAAAAGCCACGAGAAACCCCAAACTTGAAAAAATGATTTCTATATTAATTAATAAAATCGAGACTCCTTTATCAAGTTAAATAATGGTTAAAATTCAGTTTTCTACTTCATTTGTTGCAGAAGATTTCCGATAATATACAACGAAGACACCTAATCCTGCAAAAGCGATTAAGAATCCACTAATATAGAAGATTACCTCAGAAATAGTGCTCATTGTACCCCCAAAAAGAGTTACTAATACTAATCCTATAATGATCAGAGCTGCCCCAATTACGCGATCATCCATGTTTATCTCCTCTTTTATTCAAAACACAATCATTCAAGTTTGTACGAACTATATCAAATAGGATCTTTTGTTTTTTTGGTTACTTCCTCAATTTCATCAACAACTAATTTTCTAACATATTCTTTGTAGAACTGCATTCGTTGAAATGTTGTAGCTTCAGCTCGAATAGAAATTACTGGTTCAGTTCCACTTTTTCGAACTAATACCCAACCATCTTCAAATTCTGCTCTGATTCCGTCTATAGTAATAGATTCTAATGCCTCCTCTTGCAATAAGTCTTTGAGATTCGAAACAACTTCTGATTTTATTGCTTCAGAACAAGGTATTCGAAGCTCTTCTGTAACAGGATAGCGAGGAAGGTTCTGAACTAGTGTGGAGAGAGCTTGTTCTTGATTTGAGATTATTTCCAACATCCTTAAGGCAGAATATATTGCATCATCAAATCCATAGTAATCTGCCCCAAAGTAATAATGACCACTCAATTCACCTGCAAAAACAGCTCCACTCTTTAAAAGAGCTTCATGAATCCATGAATGGCCGACCCTTGTAAATTTCACTTTTGCACCATATTCAGAAAGATATTCAAAAGTAGCTCTTGAGGTTTTAATATCCACCATAATCTCAGCTTTCGGGTATTTTTGTAATAATTGCTCTCCAAATATCATTATTACTTGGTCAGGACTGATAATTAGCCCTTGATCGTCCACAAAACCAACTCTATCACCATCAGCATCAAAACCGATCCCTATATCAAGTTTATCCCGTATCACAGCATCTTGTACAAATTTCAAGCTTGCTGGTTTTGTGGGATCAGGAATCATTATTGGAAAATGACCATTTGGTTCAGAGTGGAATGCTTGAACATTCATTTTTTTTGACTGTAATAATTCAATGATTGGATAACAGGTTCCATTTCCGATTTCAATAGCTAAATTCAACGATGTCTTTGGCTTAAAAAGTTCTTTCTGAAATTGCCAGTATTGGGATGTATTAATATCTTGTAGAAAAGCAGGATGACCATATTCTGTATTCTTAACAGTGACAATAGTATTTTGCTCTAACATCTGTTTTATGTGTGAAAAAAAATTATTGAAATGAAATGCGACTCCCTTCCCATCGCATACTTTAATTCCATTATAATCAATCGGATTATGACTAGCTGTCACCATTATTCCACCATCTATTTCTGGATTTCTGACAGCAAGAAAATAAATGGTTGGAGTTGTACAAACTCCCACATCTTGTATATTGCATCCTGTTTCCATCAGACCAGTAGATAAAGCTGATTTAATAATTGGGGTTGAAATACGGACATCACCTCCAATAACAATAGCTTTACCTGAACCGAAAAAAGTTCCAAAGGCCCGACCTATATTTAAAACTGTTTCTGAAGAGAAGTGTTTAGGAAATTTCCCACGGATATCATAGTTTCGAAATAAATATTTAGAAATCTTCATTTAAAGTCCACTGAGCTATCTTCATTATTTGGTGTATATAAGCTTGAATTAGCTTCCATTTTTCTGATCTTCTAAGAATTCTTCTAGTGTTTTGAGAGGAGCCCTAATAATCTTTTGTAAAGGTAACCACGACCAAGAATAGCGAATAAATGGAAAATAGTGGTTTTTAATGTCATCGTGATATTTTTGGAGAAAATTCATCACTTTAGAATCCTTTTCATTAGGATATCCTTGACCTAAACAAAATGGAGGAAGGGCCCACTCATTCTCAATTTCTCGTAATTTTTTATCCCGAATATATTTTGCTACACAGGATGCTGCAGAAACAATGGGATATTTTCGATCAGCCTTCTCTGAGATCACTATCCTTTTAATATCGCTACTGGCTCCTCTAATAATGAAACTAGAGACTCCAAGTTTATATAACTCCATATTAATAGTTAAAGATTTTTCTAACCCATTTAAATGCTTTATAAGCTGTTTTTTGAAGTACTGAGGCTTTGAAATAGAATCTATTGTAATTTCTTTTGACGTAAGTTCATATACAATTTGTCCAATATTACGAATTTCTAATAAATTTAAATTATCTGCAGGACGGTTATCAAGTGTTCTATCAATTATAAATGCAGGAATTTCTATTATTCTTGACTCCATGGCTAATTCCTGTATTTTCAAAGCTAATTCTGTACGCTTTTTTTGGCCTCGTGAGCCTGAAAAAAGCTTAGAATCTTTTAGACCATTTTTCACAAGGCTGTTCAATGATTTTTGATCCAAAGTAACCCCTACTATGATAAGGGGTCCAAAAACACTCCCCCGGCCAGCTTCATCAATACCTGAGACCATCAAATGCAATTTTAGTCGATTCCAGTCATTTCAATTGCATTTATTGCAGCCTGTTTAGATAAGCCCTCAGCTAGTATAGTATAGCGTTCTGGACGAATTTTATGGGCTTCTAGCACAGCTTCTAGCAGTATTTCACGTTCAATTCCCACTTCATGCAGGGTGACTGGAGCAGCAACTCCAACAAGGATATCTCGAATTCGTTTCCAGTTACCTCCATGAAGATACATCATCAAAATGGCCATCATACCTGTTTGATGGCCGTGAGCTACTTGAAAGTTATATTTCTTAGATAGTTTATCTAAGGCATGACTAACAAGATGTTCCGAGCCACTAGCGGGACGAGAAGATCCAGCAATACACATGGCAACCCCACTGCTTCCCAATGCTTTCATTAAAACACGAATCCCTTCTTCACTAAAAAAAAATCTTCCCAACGAGCTAATCCCCTCCTCAACCATGTTTGCTGTCATTTCAGAGAACGTTGCAGCGTAAATATCAAATTTCTCTCCTTTTAAACGATGAGCGAGTTTCCAATCTCTCACAGCGACCCATTTTGCGAGGATATCCCCTACTCCGGCTTGTAATGACTCTTTAGGAGCCTGACTAATCAATGATGTATCTCCAACAATCGCGATCGGAGAAACTGGTGTATATATGGGAGAATTTGGATTTTTTTCCTCTTTAGCAATTTCTTCTCTTAAGAGGAAATTAACATAAGGACTAGAAAAACCATCATGACTAGCATTAGTGGGTACAGCTACATATTTTGTCTGAGAAAGACGTGCGATGACCTTTACATAGTCTATAACTTTCCCCCCTCCAACTGCCACGAGATATGTTTGTTTATCCTGAATAGTAGATGCTTGAGAATGAAGATATTTTAAGTCCACATTCTCAGGAAATACAGTATAAGAAAAGTCTAAAATTCCCTCTACTTGGGGGATGATAACATTAGATGTAAGCTTCTTTGTTTGAGTTCTTCCACTGAAAATTTTGATCTTTTTTATTCCAATATCCTTACAGACGCTGGGGATTCTTTGAACAGCCTTGGGTCCAAAAGCAACTCTTCTAGGAACATGTATCTCCTGGATATAATCTATAACTAAGACCTCCTTTCTTTATACAGTCTTATTTCTAGGTTTGTTCTCATCAGTCTTTTCCGTGGGTTCTATTTCAACATTAACATCCTTTTTTTTCTTAAGTTCATTTGGTTTTTTCGAAATTGAAAAAAAATCTTTTCTCAGTCGTATAATTTCCTTTCCTCCA
This sequence comes from Candidatus Hodarchaeota archaeon, assembly GCA_029856365.1. Lineage (GTDB taxonomy): Archaea > Asgardarchaeota > Heimdallarchaeia > Hodarchaeales > Hodarchaeaceae > Hodarchaeum. The sequence continues at coordinate 13,593 of JAHQWW010000065.1, read as the reverse complement.
AGTCTAAGTATTGCATATCCACCAAAAATACCTAGCATTACAGATTTTGCAATACGATCAATGAAAGCTATGAGAGCAGCATCGTGTCCTGGGTAATTTGGAGAATTTATGAGCACTAATGCTAATATAACCTCATATTGCCCCATTGCTCCTGGAAGAATAGGTATAATGAATGTGATATTTCCTACACATGATGCAGCGATCACATAAGGAAAATCTATTAGGGTGAGAATTGGGAATACAGTGATTGCTATTACATATATCATAATCCCTTCAATCACCCATATAGAAGCAGAAGTGATAATTCCAAGAGAGAGATGGAGTGGTTGAGAACGGAGACCCTTTATTCCTGCTTGAAATGCTTGATAAGCAGAATCTAGTTTTTTTTCAATAAATAGAGGAAAAATATGGAAAAATTTTTCAATTATATCGGGTTTTACCATCATTAGTAACAAGATTATCAATCCAAATACTGAGACAAGAAAAATAATTAGTACTAATTGTAGAATAATCTCTGAATTCTCGATTTGCAATAAAGTACTACCAACAAAAAATAAGCTTCCGATAATCACAAAAAGCAAGCCAACAATGCTTAAAACCTGTTCAATGACAATAGATGAGAGTGTATCAGAATATTTTGTATCATAATTCCTTTTTAATGCATACATACGAATAGCTTCGCCAGCACGGGCGATGGTAAACAGATTAATTGCCAATGCTGAGACCACAGGGAAAGTTAATGATTTATAGGGGAGTTTTACGCCTTGAATATTGAGCAAAAGTTGCCATCGATATATTCTGATTAGCATATCTACAAGATACAGTAGAAATAGTAGTAAAACCAACATTAAGATCCCCTCAAAATCTAGGTCTGTAAAGTAATTGATTAATCTTTGAAGTCCGATAAATAGAATTATTCCAATTAAAACAGCAATAGTGATCGTGTAAATCAGAATTGAGGGTAATTTCTCACGAAACGTCATTTTAACTTCCTCACATCGCATAGATAATTGAAACTTCGATTACATGGAGATAACTGCTCATGGTTACTCTAAACATTTTTAATAAAGCGACATGAAAGCTTTAAAATATCTAATACTTAATTCCTTTTTTTCTATATATTGGTTTTATTACTTGCCATGATTGGTCTTGGCAATTTCAAAACTAACTGAAGATTATATAAAGAAATGAAAGAAAGATGCCTACGCAAATCTTGTTAAAATTAAGGAGATTTAGAGGAATAGATGACTAATAAATACTTGGTGATTGGCATAAATGCAATATGAATCTACAGTTACCCAGCTATTACAACAAGCTTTAAGTTTTTCTGAAAAGGAGATTTCAGAGTTATTAGATATACCTCCCAATCCAAAATTCGGTGATATTTCTTTTCCTTGCTTTAAATTAAGTAAAATTCTTAATAAAACTCCTCAACTGATTGCAAAGGAGCTAGAAAAAGCAATAAAAATACCTGAAGATTCGATAGTCAGAGAAATCAAAGCAATTGGTGCTTTTCTTAATTTTTTCTTCAATATTCCAATATTAACAGAAAGGACTTTAAGCCAAATATGGAATGAGAGGGATAAATATGGATATAAAGAGGATAATAAAAAAACTGTTCTCCTCGAATTTCCCTCTCCTAACACCAACAAGCAATTACACCTAGGTCATCTTCGAAATATGGCCCTCGGGGAATCCACCTCTAGAATTTTCGAGAGTCAAGGATTTAATGTCGTAAGGGTTAATCTACTCAACGATCGGGGCATTCATATTTGTAAATCAATGTTGGCATATAAAAAATGGGGAAATAAGCGGAAACCCGATAAGAAAGAAGATCATTTTGTTGGTGATTTCTATGTTCTATTTTCTAAGCAATTAAAGGAAAATCCTAAACTTGAGGAGGAAGCTCAAGAACTATTAAAGCAATGGGAAGCTAAAGATATTGAAACAATAGCTTTATGGGAAAAAATGACCAATTGGGCTATAAATGGGTTTACTGAGACTTTTACAAAATTTGGTATCAGTTTTGACAAGACCTATCGGGAGAGTGATTTATGGGAGAAGGGGAAAGACATCATTATGGAAGGTTTGAAAAACAATTTATTCCATAAGGATGAAGTTGGAAACATTGTAGTTGATCTTGGAGGACAATTAGGTACAAAAGTTTTACTGCGGGCTGATGGTACTTCTGTTTATATAACACAGGATCTATATCTTGCTAAGAAAAAATATGAGGATTTTAAATATTCAAAATCGATCTATGTTATTGGAAGTGAACAAAATTATCATCTACAAGTCCTATTTGAAATTTTAAAGATGATGAATTTTGAATTTGCTGATGGTTGTTACCATTTAAGCCATGGTATGATATTTTTACCTGAAGGAAAAATGAAATCAAGAGAAGGAACTGTAATAGACGCTGATACTATAATTAAAGAATTAATAGAAATGGTTAAAACAGAAATTATCTCAAGAGGAAAAATTGCTGAATCAGAGATGAATAAAAGCGCAAAAGACATTGCTATGGCAGCACTAAAGTTTTTTTTACTCAAATTTGCATCATCAAAAGATTTTGTTTTTTATCCTGAAGAATCGGTGTCATTATACGGTAAAACAGGACCGTATTTACAATATTCATATGTTAGAGCAAATAGAATTATTCAGAAAATAAAGAAAAAACCATCATTGGATGTGAATTTCGGTTTACTAAATAAACCAGAAGAAATTTCATTGATTAAATTATTAAAGGATTATCCTGATGTCCTAGAACAAGCTTCCCTATCCTATTCTCCACACATCTTAGCAGAATATACTCATCAACTCGCGTCTTCCTTCAATTTATTCTATGAAAAATATAGAGTTATAGGAGAATCAGATGAAGAAATGCAAAATGCAAGGCTCTTATTGGTAAGATGTTTCCGTGATGTTATGAGAAATTGTCTATATATGTTTGGTATAAATACAGTGAATACCATGTGAATTATCTGGCATATTCTTGATGTTACTGTATTTTGGTATTCAACAGTTCTTAAATTTAGTATTTATTATAGGAGATTCATCATGGAAGGCCTAGTGAAAAAAAAACCTGAATTTTTCTCTGTGAAAGCTGTGAGAGTTTTTTAAAATAATAATCCATGAATTATCTTCTTTCAAGTTCAAATGAAAGACCATAGATCTTAGAAGAGGAAACTTCTGAAGAATGTATTACGATAGAATTACACCCATCTGTAAACGCTGGGTTAGTGTTATAAATTACATTGAGGAATATCCCTTAAAGTCTAGTTTTTCTTTAGTTTTTAAAGTAGAAAAAGGAAGAAACTCAAATGAGTCCCCCTTACTATGAACAACTAGCTGAATGGACTGAATTTGTCCCCGAAAGCGAGATCCGTCGTCTTCTTTTAACAAATGTTAAGTATTATTTTGGTGGCGGAAAACCTGGTAGTCTCCCTATTGAAGCTTTTAAAAAGATTCTTTATCAAATTGCAGACGAATTAGACATTGATGGTATTGACACTTTGAATTATGGTCCAACAAGTGGTCTGGCTTCTTTGAAAGAAACTTTAGGAAAGAGAATGAGGGAAAAAGATGGAGTAACTCTCCCCAAGGGATTAGATGACATCCTTATATCTACAGGATCTCAACAAATGCTCTATGGCATTTTAGATGTAATACTGAGGCCTAAAGATGTAATTATTATGGCTCGTCCCTCATATTTGGGATTCGTTGTACCAGTTACGAAATTAGGAGGGGATGTGTTAACTGTACCTACAGATATGGACGGCCTCATTCCAGAATATGTGGAAAAAGCAATTGAAATAAGTCAAAGAGAATTAAATCGAACCCCGAAAGCTATTTACGTTGTTTCAGAATCCGATAACCCCAAAGGCACAACACTCACTGAAAAAAGACGAAAAAAGCTCTTTGAATTGATAACACAACACGAGATTCTCCTAATCGAAGACTCAGCTTACCGTGAAATCCAGTTTACTAAAATTCCACCCCCAATTAAGAAATACGATTCAGAGAATAAATGGGTCGCTTATTTACGTACAAGTAGCAAAGAGGCTGCTGTTCTTCGACTTGGTTATTCGGTTCTCCCAGAAGAAATAATGGTCCCTATGATTAAAGATAAAGGGTATTTAGACCTCTGTACCTCCAGCCTTAACCAAAAAATCCTTGAAATTTATTATTCAAAGTACATTGACCAAGTCTTGGGCGATAATCTAAAAATTTACGAAGAACGTCGTGATGAAATGCAGAAAACAATTGATGAACATTTTCCCTCCAATGGCCAGCGAACCAATCCTACAGGAGGCTTCTTCTTCTGGTTCCAAATGGAAAGTGAAAATTTTGATTCAGCAAAGTTTTTACAAGACGTAGCGATTCCTAATGATGTTCTCTATGTACCAGGTCAAGCGTTTTATCCTATAAAAGGCTACTCAATCAGTAGATTTGATTCCAAGTTACATGGAAACAGGATTAAAACGAATGGAATGAGATTAAGCTTCTCATACACATCAACCCAAATAATAGAGGATGGTATGGAACGACTCGGGAAATTGTTGCAAGAAAAAGCTTAATGTTAGCTCATCAGAGTCAATTCATAGTCTCAGCTTAGAGTCATCTTCACGGAAAACCACAAGATGTCTTTAGTTATCCGATAGGAATTTATGTAAACTTTCCAGCTGTGATATACCAAGTGTAACCCGGAAATGCCTCCTCTTTAAGCTGCCGTTGGAAAATATCGCAAATACTATGGATACCAGTGAGAATTGCCAGATCTAACCAATTCCAAGAAACTTCTTGAGCTTTTTTTCCTGGAGTAAATCTACCAAAATTGTGCGAAAGCATCAACTCTGTTTTTCTAATTTCACTTCTTAAGCGATGATCTTGAGGATTGTTTTTAAGCTCCTCCTGCTGTGTATTCAGGTTAGTGATTCCCTCCTCGTATTTAGACTGAATTAAAGTTCTCATTTTTTCTAGTGTGGTTTGAACATCGTGAATTTCCTTACCAATGTTGAACTCCTTAAAATTAGAATACACCTTATTATCTAATATAGGGGTATTTATACTTTCAGCGGATCTTTCAGCCCATGGTGAGTTGTAATAAATTCTATTTGAGCGAATAAGAATTGGTGGGGGGATTTTCAGTCTTTTCATTGCAGGAATCACTGCAGAATAGTATTTTGTTTCGCCTGAACCTCCAATATGCGTTAATAGAGGAAAAGTAAAGTTATTTACTACAGCCCTTGAGTCTGAGCGGGGAGTGATATGAGAGCCTATTTCACTGAGGTCAGGATGACTCGAGTTATAAGAAAATGAGAATTTTTTTAAACAAATAGGACACTCTCCCTCCAACACTCCTGGGCTAGATACATGTAACTGTACTCGTGTTTTATTGGTACACTCAAGACATTCTAGAAAAAAGGGGACATAATCTTCTTCCCGATATGGAAGCCCTGGATGAATGTTTTGAGATATCAGCTGATCATAAATCTTGTTTAATGAATCCACATAACAGGAACGGTTGTTTTCTGAGAGTAAAAACTCAAAGGCTGGTAAAATAAGCTGCCGATATCGAGGATCACTCAAGGGACAAAGAAACAGCCTTAGATCGTTGCGAATATTGAAAAGTTGGCTCCAAATCCGCTGTGTCCAAGAAGAAAAATTGCTAGCTGTGATAGCGTTATCATAAATTAGATCGAACCAAGAAAAAAAACGTTCCAGGAATAATTTTCGATATTCGAGACGTACTTTTGCAATCTTCATAAGTAAGCGTAAATTCTCCTGAATTTTCAGTTTAATCTCTAGTAACCACTCCTCTTCTGGAACTGGTACTTGATGCATTGGTGTTCCCTCAGGTACACCCCAAGATGATGGTGTGATAATCAGACCAGTAGGAGAATTTACTTGAGGGAATCGTGCAATGGTTAGTTCATTCTGGATTGAATCATGATCACCAATGAAAAAAAAAGTTCCTATCCTTAACAAATTTCCCAACCACTCAGCTAATGAAACCTTGTTAATTAAAAATAATGGTCCACCAAATAAAAGAGGTTGATGACCTAAGTCCAAAAAACCTTGATCCAGACGCTCGATTGCCTCTTTCACTCGTTCAGTCAAAGTGCCCATTTTACGATGCTTATCGGTGGCAAGACGCCGCAAAGCTTCAACATTCTCGCTGAAAACTGTGAAATTAGTTGTTTGTTGTTGATGTTCAATCATTGTTTTCAGCTTTCGGAAGGAAGAGGGAACTTCTCCCCATAAATCTTTACTAAGCTCATTGGGATGACCCAATGCGGCTGTACGGTAGATTCCCAATAATGATGAGAAATGATCATTCAAAAAAGGCAACACCTATATACATTAAAAGATTTGACCTTGCTTTACTAAAGATTATTGATGTTTCAAATTATTTCTGCTGAAGATAAGGAAAAAAATCCTTTTAACACTTGACAATATAAAATATGGAAAAATGTGAGGTCTTCAAAACAATTCCCTAGAAAATAGGGTTTCAAAATTCTTTTATATTGAGGGAATATAAATCATTCAAATATGAATATCTTCCAAGATTTATACAATTTAGAATCTTGGGGACGCCATAGTAATAATATTCAAAAAATTTGTTTGGAGAAATTTATTGATGAAATTACGCACTTTATTATCAAATAAGAAACGTGCTGTCTCCCCCGTCATTGCTGTTATTTTATTAATTGGACTTGCGGTAGCTGCAGTTGCTGCTATCTTTCTGGTTATTCTTCCACTCTTAGAACCAACAAGCAATCTTCAGTTAGATTATGCCGAAGTTGAATATGATGATGCCTATACTACCGCTGCGGACGAAGGAGAAGGCTATGGAAAAGGGTCTTTAACACTATCAAATGCTGGTACAGGAAAAATCGAAATAATTTCTTTTAGAGTCTATTACGCTACTAGTGTTATTGGTGGTAACTGGACAGAAATCAAAGTTCACGACAGGCTAGATATTACTAAAGATAATCCTTATGTCATTGATCCCTTAACAACAGAAAAATTACTATCTACTGGATTTGCTATTCCAGAGGAAAATGATGACAATAATATTTATTATAGAATGACTGTTACTACCGATGACGGAACTGTACTAGATACTACTAGAGAGGAGAATGTTGTAGAAACTGAAATGCAACTAGCAAAAGATCGCCCTGACATTTCTTTTACAGGAACATTAGATTTTATTCGAAGAAAAAAAGATATTTATCCAACTTTGGTATCGGACAACTCAGCGATCAAGAAAGTGACTTATGAAGTTGCTAGTGATTCAGAATTCAATAATATTGTCCGTCCAACGAAAAGTATCACAGAGGCAGGTACAGGTCGGTACCCATGGAGTTGGAATACAGTTAATGATAGTGCAGAGGGAGAGGGACTGGACAACGGTTCATATTACTTGAGAATGACTGTTTATGATTATGCAGGACTTTCAGCTAGTACCTATCCAGATGCCGAGATTGACTTTACGATTGATAATGATTATATAAAGCCAAAAATAGCGGATATTACAGGGGCAAGTAAAACAAATGGTTTAGATCTGGCTGAGGTGGGAACATCCTTCTCAGTTAATGCAACAATTACTGATAGTGGTTCTTCGGTTTCTGCTGTCAAAGAAGCTTATATTTATTACAAGTTAAATGATTCCAGTACTACATATACTCCAACACAAATGACTAATCCTTCAGGTGATACCTGGGAAGGCAATATGCCGGCTGATTTTGTTGATTCAAGTACTCTTCAATACAATATTACTTATTATGTTACTGCAAAAGATGACGATGATAACCCTGAAACTTCAGCAAATCAAGACGCTGGGGTACTGGATACAACAAAACCGAATCTCTATGGACACATACCAGTGACTGTTGTATCAGACACACTAGAAGGCCCATCAATCGAACTTTCTATAAATGTTGAAGATAAAGATACAGTAGATTTGGTAAATCTTGTGTGGCGTGAGAGAAATGATACGGGTCTATTAACTCCAGATTCATGGCAAGTCGAAAATTTTATCGGCCAATCAGGTGATTCATGGACATTTACTATCCCTAAAGAAAATGTAACAGTAGATGGTATAGACTACTACTTTAACGCGACTGATCCAACTGGAAACGCAAATGATGGAGAAGCTAGTTCACCCTATCATATTACAGTTCAAGATGAATTAGCACCTCACGTACTAGCATTCGACCCTAAAATAGCTTCCCCAACAATTCCTGGCCAAGATGTTACAGTCAGAGTGAAAGTGAAAGACAATGATCCCTCATTTAGTACTTTGAGGTATATAACTGAAAGAGGAACTGTGAAAATGCGTTACGATATTGATAAAGGTGGTTGGAGTAATTATTTTGATTTATCGCATACATCGGGAGATTCCTCCATTGACCCCCAGCCAGATGCAATTTGGGAAGGCACTATAGCTGGTACGAATTTTATAGAGCTCACACCTGTTACTATTGAAGTTAAAGCAGAGGATACAAGCGGCCAGACATCTACTATACAAACAGATATTGATGTATCTGAAGCAGGAAAACCTCTCTTCCATGTAATGGGAACTGCAAACACTACGGGAACATATGACCATCAAATTGAGGTTAGTATCAAAAATTATGGGGGTGGGGATGCTGTCGTCACCAACATGACTGTGTATTTATATGACAATACCAAACTCTCCTATTTAGGTGAACCACTGCTAACTCAAATAGATGCAGCAGGCATAGGAGGAATCAATCCAAGATGGACAAATGTATCTACTCCATCTGAATTTCCAAACGGAACTGAAAGGGATTTAACAAATACGATAAGTATTGATCAAAATGAGATTGCTACACTGACATTAACCTATGCTAATGATAGCGGAGGGTATTTCGACGTAAACGATATGATTGTTGGAATAAAATTCGGGTTTACCTATGCAGGTGGCACTTCAAATGATTACTCAAGTCAGATGAAAGCAAACACAACGATTACAGCTTATCAAACTACTACTCAGATAAGGTATTTCCGATCAGATTCGCATAATGTTAATGGTTGGGGCGCTTATAATCTAGGTACAACTCCATCTACTGGCGTTCAAACTCTGAATGAACAAACTGCTAGATGGAGTGGCTCATTGACTGTTACTTGGAGTGTAAGGATCTATGTTGTGCATAGTGACTCATCAAGGACAGAATTAACTTCTGGAAAATCAGCACAGGTTGTTAGATCAACTGATGGCAATGGTCTTCAGTCTAATACTTGGGTTTTGTCTTCAAAATATGACCTCACGACAACTGATGCAATTATGGTTGAAGTCTACATGGATATTGGAACATATAGCTATGGACCAGTGAATTTCATAACTGAACAGCTAAATGCAGAGGATCTAGTCGCCAGTACGTGGACGATCTGGTATTATACAGAGCGTGACTATAATGACCAATGGAACCAACGTAGAACTAGGGGAATTTTCTACTGGGGCGATACTAGCTACAACAGTCGAATTACTAACTTCAAGATCACAACGCTTTGTGGTGGTGGTGGCGGCGGTGGAGCTAATGTACTTTCATTAAATGCATTTTCTCCAGTAGATACTCTGTCATCACGCATTGATACTTCAATGAACAATATTTCACCGTTGTCTTTGCTTTGGGAAGAATTAATGGTGAATACACAACAGGATTTCTTTACTTCAAAGCGAATCTAACACTTTTTCTCTTTCTTTTTTCTTTATATCTTCCAAACTTATCCGTAAACCCTGATAATATTTAGAGTAAAAAGACTAAAGTTAAGGTATGCCATTTTCCTTATTCCTAGGGAAGAACTCTTATTTATTAGTTCAATGTATTAACAACGGTTTTTTTTTTCATATTTTCGTAATAATTAGTGCTTGTATTTTGGAAAGTCTCTAATGAGCTCAACTAACTTTGACAGTGACCTAGCGATTGTTGGAGCTGGGCCTGCTGGTTCATGTGCAGCTTGGGAATCAGTAAAATATAAACCTGGGGTATCTGTGTCAATATTTGAGGAACATTCTAATATTGGAAGACCACTACAATGTTCTGGGCTCGTTGCTACTGATGGACTACGAAACTTAGGTTTAAATTTAACAAAACTAAATTATAACAAAATTAAAAGAGCTAAATTTATTGCCCCAAATTTCAGCTCGTTCGATATAAATCGTGGCAAAGATTCAATGGTTGTTATAGATCGGGTGGCCTTAGACAATTATCTTGCAGAACGTGCGAGAACCAATGGTTGTGAGTACCATCTTGAACATAGAGTAAATCAAATCCACTTCGATGATAATGGGTGGATCCTTTACATTAATCATAAAAAGAAAAAAAAGATACACAGGAGTAAGGTGCTTGTTTCTGCAGAGGGAGTACATGCTCGATTAACGCGTTCGATTGGACTATCACCTCCTGATAGGAACTGGCTTTTTCCCGCCTTACAATATGAATTTGAAGACACTCAAGATGTTGATCCAGATTGTGTAGAACTGTATTTCGGGCGAAAATATGCTCCAGGTTTTTTTGGTTGGTTTATACCAATCAATGAGAACTCTGTACGTCTTGGTATTGCTGTTGAACCAAGATTTAAAGGAAAAAGACGTCTCTTTTTGAAACAATTCAGAAAACACCCTTTCTTAAAAGATCGTTTTAAAAATAGTAAAATTACAAATAGCTATGGGGGATACGTCCCTGTTTCAGGGCCAGTGAAAATAACTTATCATAAAAGCTTCATGGTCATTGGAGACGCTGCAGGGCAATCAAAGGCAACAACAGGTGGGGGTATTAACATTGGAGGTTATTGTGGTCGTTTAGCTGGTTTGATGGCTAGAAAGATAATTTTAGAAGAATTACCTTCTTTAAAAGCGTGTAGAGATTATCAAAACCAATGGCGTACTCTTTTCGAACCAAACTTAAGCTTAATGAAACTATTTCGACGTATTTTGACCCCTCTTCCTGATGAAACTTGGAATGAAATAATAAAAATCGGAAGAGAGACTGACATTGGTGGATCCTTAAGTACGAGTCATATAGATCTTCACGGGATAGGCCTTCTCAAGCATGCATTAAGACCTCGGGTTTTTATGAAAAGCTTCCATGCTATCCCTCAAGCGGTTTCAAGCTTGTTTCGGGAATTCATTAGCTAGGAGGGAAACCATCAATCTTCTACAAATTCTATTGATGAGTTTTTGCCTATCTACATATCAAGTTAGATGATATTAAGATGATAATTGCTTTTCTATATCATCCAATGATTTGATTAAGTTCTCTGTGTTTTCTTTGATAACCTGAAAATCCTCTCCCATTTTTTGGTATAGTTCACTATATTGGCTCAAAAACTTAACTAATGGAGTTATAAAACCTTGCATTTGTTTCAGCTGGTTTATACCATTGGAAGCAACAGAAAAATCCCCTTCCTGAATGTTGTCTTTTATAGTGGAGCTAATATTGGACAAAATTGTGTGGAGACTACTAGAAAGTGGTTGGATTTCTGAGATGGATAATGATTTAAGAGGAGAGATACCTTCTGAAATAGCATTTTCGATAATACGTAGTTGATCTAGTATCTTTTGAGCTTTTTTCTCAGATCTAATTGGTATAAATGCGGATCCTAAGGAAACTGAGTTCTTATTCAGCAAAATATCTTGGAAATCGACATGAACTGGAATTTCTACGCTTAATTCTTCTTTCCCTTCTCCAGAAGAGCAGAGGAGAATGAATTCTGCTGTTGTTTGGGCACCAACACCTAGTTGGGGAACAGAAATTGAATCTGATCCACTAATAATAGTGAGGGTTGAAGGGATTTTAATATTAGCTGAAACTTCAGCCGCAGGGCCTTCTCCCACATTCTCTAGTTTAACAGTTAGCGTGAATTGTTCTCCAAAAATAACATCATGGTCGAACTCATAAACAGCCCGTATTGATGGGAATTTTACGGAATCCATTAATTTCAGTCTGGTTGTCTCAATAGCTCTTTTAATTCCCTCATAAAACATCGCTGCTGGTTTAGTGTTTAGTAAATAACTCTCAGTATAATTTGAAGCTCGTTGAAGAGAACTAGGATTTGGATTTTCGGGATTTACTGCTGCAGCCAAGTCATAGGGGATATATAGACAGGCAGTTGCAGGTTGATCTGCTGAAAAATCATGACCTTTGATAAAAGCATCTAAATGTTGACTGACATTCCAATCTCCAGTCTGGATCCTCAGTAATGAGGCTATTGCCATACATGCAGCCCCACCAAGTAGATCTTTCCATGAAATGTGTTCTTGTGCTGCTTTTGCAAGTGCGTCAGCAGATGCGCTTAACCACTGGTTTTCTGAATTCGGATCTGATAAAAACTGCTGAATAAGTTGAGCACCCGAAAAAAATTGGTAAGCAGCATTTTTATATTGCCCTCTCCCTAATAGTTCACGAGCATACTTGTCAATGAGAGAGATAGTTTCACTAGCCGCTCTAGCACGTTCAGTAGGATCTTGGATACTCTTTAATGAGGCAAGGGCCTCTTGAACATCATTCGCTGTTGTAGATTTACTTAGTCGTTCGAAAAGTTCGTTCACGAATGACATAATCTTTCATTCTCCTTGACTATTAATATCTGAGTTATTTCACCGAGTCGAATTATGATTAACTTTTATTTTACCTTTTTAATCCTTTGTATTTTTTTCTAATAATTTTCTTTCTCTACACTGTGGAATTTCAATGAGAATGACTTTGTATTAAAACTGTATTGTATGATCTAAAGAACTGCTGTTCTTAATATCGAATGTTTATTTCTTTTATCAAGATAATTCTCCTGATTAAAAGATGGGCTATAAATTTGTTAGAATGAAACACTAGGTTCTTTTTTCATCGAAAAAAGAAAAAAATTAATGGAGCTTCCTTTCAAGGATAATGTTAATTTACACACCTTTAAAAGACAACTTCAGCTTCAGCGTTAATTGAAGAAAAAACATATCATATCCTCCCTCAATTGATATTCATCATTACTTAGTGCTACGAACCACAATAATTATATGGAGAAATTAGGATGGTTTTCTTCCTTAGTCAAAAGGAAAATGAAGTCCCTGACATTCTGAAGAAAGATCATGCGGCCAAAAAAGCCTATAATGAGATTTTATCAGGGTTAGAAAAAGCACTAATGCTCTATATTTATGATTCTGGACCCTATCCTCCAGATGAAGGATCACAAATTCTACATTTTGCTGATTTGTCTCTTTGGGCTGAAAATGATTGGAAATTATTATATCCAAGATTTGAGAAAAAAAGATGGATTGTTGTATTTGTAGCTCGTGGAGGCTTTCAGTTAATTGACCTTATAGAAAACAAAATTGATGATTTTACTTGGACTTATATTAAACCACGAACTGAGCTTAGGGATTTCGAGGATGAGAGTATCTTCAAGGAATATCGAGACCCCGTCTTCGAAGAAAAATTTGCTGACTTTATGGAAGAAAATGTATCTATCCTATTTGTTGAAGATATAGTATCAACTGAAAAATTGTATCCTTATGCATATTTCCTTACTGAAAAGGTTATTCAAATTATAAGTACTATTGAAGGAGATAAT
>JAHQWW010000197.1 GCA_029856365.1 Candidatus Hodarchaeota archaeon | reverse complement strand
TTTTTGTGGCTGGTACGGCTATCTCACCAGCTGATATCCCAACCACTAAATTACGGGGTGGATTTGCTGCGAGTCATCTTGATATGCTTCTTTCACAAGGAACTCTTGAGAAACGATTTCCTATTGCCGAGATAGATAATGATAAATGCACCTTATGTGAGATCTGCATATCTGTATGTCCTTTCGGAGCTATTGAAGCAGTAGAAGCAGCTAATCCTGGCCTTAAGGTTCAAATTAGTCCTACAGTTTGTGTGGGTTGTGGTCAATGTGCCTCCTCATGTCCAGTTTCAGCAATAACCATTGATTATTATACAGAAGATCAGATTCTTAAACAAGTCGAAGGATTACTTTATGATGCAAAAGATAATCCAGAGCCTTTAATTGTGACCTTTGCCTGTTGGGAATGTGCATATTCTGCGATAGACGGTTTAGGAATGTCAGCGAACTATCGAAAAACAACTCATTATACAGAACAATTCAAAGAGCAGGTTACTGAGGACTTTCCTCATAATCTTAGAATTCTTCCAGTCCAGTGTACGGGTAATGTTTCTGCAAGATTGATCCAAAAGACCTTTGCTATGGGAGCTGATGGGATTATCATTCTTGGTTGTTTCGAAGATAAGTGTCACTATGAAACTGGATCAAAAGCATCTTCTATCCGTGTGAAAATCCTCAAAGCTATGCTTGAATATGCAGGAATTGACCCAGATCGATTAGAAAAAGAAACTGCATATTTTATGACCTCTGATAGATTCGCAAGAACTGCAAGACAGATGTATAATAAGCTCAAAGAATTAGGGAAATTGGAACGCTGAATATTTAATTGATAAAGGTGAAAAACTAATGACCGAATCAACAGAACTCCTTGAAAAATTTGAAGAACTTCTAGAAGTTACAAAGTTATGTTATCAGTGTGGTACATGCGCGGGTGGCTGTCCTGTATTTCGACAATACCCTAATTTTAATCCGCGAAGAGTAATGGAAAAATTGCTTATGAAGGATTTTTCAGAGCAGATATTTGATGATCAACAGATATGGTATTGTTCGATGTGCTATACTTGTAGCGTTCGATGTCCTCAAGGGATTGATGTTGGACATGTCATCACAGAAATAAAAAACCTCGCGGTACAAATGAAGAACGCCCCCCCGGGAATAGTGGCTGAACTAGAGACAATTATGGAAACTGGGGTAACTGCTGCCATTTCTAAAGGAATCATGAAGAGAAGAGAACAATTAGAGTTGCCAGAATTACCTCCTCCTAATCTTGATGAAATACAAAAAATCTTCGAAGTGACAGGAGCGGAGAAGTATATAAAGCAAATAAAGGAGGAAACAAGCTAATGTCAAAATTTGCGTTTTTCATTGGTTGTACTATACCATATCGTATTCCTTTTGTTGAAACATCAATTCGTAAGACATTCCCAGAGTTTGGTATTGAGCTGATGGATCTTCCGTTTGCTTGTTGTCCTGATCCTGGTGGTGTACAAGGATTCGATAGTATAACATGGTACACCTTAGCAGCTCGGAATTTATGTCTTGCAGAAGAGGTAAATCTCAATATTATTACAGCATGTAGTGGTTGTTTTGAGACGTTAAAGGTAAGTAATACAAAGTTGAAAAATGATACTCGCCTTAAAGATAAGGTAAATGAACATTTAAATGAAGTAGGTCGTGAATTCAAGGGTACGATTGAGGTAAAACACTTTGCTGAAGTTTTATATGACGAGGTAGGCATAGACAAGATTGCAGCTAAAGTTCAGAAACCTCTTACAGGAGTGAGGCTGGCTACTCACACTGGGTGTCACTTCGTCAAACCTCCAGAAATTTTACAGACTGATAACCCAGAGAGCCCTCATAGATTGGATGAAATGGTTGAAGCTTTAGGAGCTCAAGCAGTTCCTTATTTAAATAAGCTTATGTGCTGTGGAGCTGGAACACGTGGTGTTGATCAAGATACTGCAATAGCCATGGCACATGAGAAGATAATGGGAGCAGAAAGAGCTAAAGCTGATGCCCTTGTTACCATTTGTCCAACTTGTTTCGTTCAATATGATGTTGGTCAACGATTAATGGCTAAACAGTTTGATAAAACAAAACTTCCAGTATTTGTCTATCCTGAATTGTTAGGAATCAGTATGGGCATGGATTTCACCACAGGTCTTAAAATGCACACTATCAAAGTGACCCCAATCTTAGAGAAAATAACAGGCTGAAATAGCAGAACAACTGATAATCTACGGATTTTCTAACCCAATTTTTTTCTTTTTCTCTAAATAATTTAAAAATAAGTACATCAATGGATATGAATGACTATATAAAAAACTATATCCTATCAACCAAGGATTTCATTAATTGGACGAGAAAAGCCCTTATATTAGAATCAGAAAGTAATCAGGCGGTTAAAGCGGAAGGAAGACAAGCTGTAAAATCGTTGTTTAAGAATATCAAAGTACACACGTTTGAAGAAAGTATCTGTCACTTATTTATATTCAGTATACGAGAAGAATTGATAATACTTGTGAAGGAGTTTTTAAATAACAAGAAAAAGCCAGATTGATTATTTTTTTGGTAAATAATCTAATTAAAACGAATGCAATTCTACTCCCTACATGAGTGTCCTTTAAAGGAGAGGAGTAATTAAAATGATCTTTGATTTTTTCTTTAAAAGTTAATTTTTCAGTCATAACGTTGACCTGTATCGTTGAATTCATAGGGTGTAAACACCTCACATAGAAAGAAAAATGAAAAAGCAAAAATCCTGTTAGCATCTTGTATTATAATGAGAAAGCTTATATTGGATTTTGTGCGAATGCACAAAATTTATATATATGTTTTGTGCAATAGCTCATTGGTGATAAAATGCCTAGAGGAGATAGAACTGGACCAAGAGGATTTGGGCCGAGAACAGGCCGAGGCCTGGGATATTGTAGCGGATTTTCTACACCAGGATATACCAAGGGCCCAGGTATGGGTATGGGCTGGGGAGGAGGTTGGGGTCGTGGAGGAGGAAGAGGAGGAGGCTGGGGTCATGGTCGAGGATTTTATCCAGATCCATATTATTATCCACCTGATTTACCACCTCTTTCCCCCGCGACGGTGCCTCCTTCACCAACTGCGCTTAGTCCAGAAGATGAATCAAAATATCTAGATCAGACACTAAAAAGTATGAGAAAAGAGATCGAACTTATAGAGAAAAGATTAGCAGAATTGGCTAGTAAGAAGAAAGATTAATTGACTTTCTATTTATTGTCATTTCTTCTTTTCTTCTTTTCACAATAATCAGGTAAGACTCTCTTTGTTTGTAAATGGAACTGAAATATATTGTTATCATTGCTATATCCTATAACCCAGCGACATTTATTGAAAAAAGAAACCTCTAAGATGAATAAAACCTCATTCAATTGGGGATTTAGGTGAG